>NZ_JYDF01000083.1:0-43176 GCF_003263525.1 Rahnella sp. NRRL B-41462
CTTGTTGAGCAGATTAAAGGTTTGGAATCCCAGTTGAAACGAAAGTTGGACGAAGATGAGATTGGACAGCGCTTGCTGAGCATTCCCTGCGTCGGAACACTGACAGCGAGTACTATTTCAACTGAGATTGGCGACGTGAAGCAGTACGCCAGCAGCCGTGACTTTGCGGCTTCAACAGGGCTGGTTCCCCGACAGTACAGCACGGGAGGTCGGACGACATTGCTTGGAATTAGTAAACGAGGCAACAAAAAGATCCGAACCTTGCTGGTTCAATGTGCCAGGGTATTCATACAAAAACTGGAACACCAGTCTGGTAAATTGGCCGACTGGGTCAGGGAGTTGTTGTGTCGGAAAAGCAACTTTGTCGTCACCTGTGCTCTGGCAAACAAGCTGGCCAGAATAGCCTGGGCACTTACGGCGCGCCAGCAAACTTACGAAGCATAAAGGCAGAAATACACCAGTTTAAACAATCACTCATCTGGTTTTGCGAATACTGATATTGATGATACTAACGGCCCACCGGCCTGTTGAGGAACCTGTAAAACGGAAAGGCTCATTGAAGCCGTATATTTTCTGGAGGTTCATCAGGCGCGGAACTCATCGAGGCGCGGGAATAAAATCCCATTCAGACGCCGGATAGATTCAAGCAAGCCAATTTATCGTCAAAATCGGTGTTGCAAAAACGGGAGTGACCATAGATTCCGTTTTCCATGCGGACCCCTTTTCTGATGTTTTTGGATTAAATTCAGAATTTCCACTTATAAATTCAAAGTTAAAATAATTCTGAATGACTTCCCACACGATACAGCCTTAGTTCTGAATCTGTACGTTGGTAAATCAAGAGTAAGTCAGGCATTCCATGGCATTCTAGGTAGCCTATATAGCTACCAATCAGCGGATGTTCTCTATATTTTTCAGGTAAAGGCTCACCTTTTTGAAGAAGCGCAATCGTTTCTAAGATGACCTTTTGCGCTTTCTTATTGTTTCCATATCGTTTTGCGTCTTTTTTAAACCGGCTCTGATAAACAATAGTCAGCATTATTACCAGCCAAGATCATGTTTAAGTTCATCAACCGTATCGACGCGCGTTACCTCGATATTATTTTCTAAGTCGCGAATAGCTTGTAAGGTTTCCTGGTTCGGCTGAAGCAGGTCTCTCGGTAGCTCACCGTTCACTGCTAACCGGTTAACCACCATGCGGATCACGGTAGATAGATCTAAGCCAAGCGCTTTTGCGTTAACCATCGCGGCGGCTTTCAAAGCCGGCGATACTCTTGCACGAACAACGGTATCAGTCATATTACCCTCCATATTCAGTCCATTTATTGTAGCTACAATGTAGCCACTAATCAAACTTCGTACTTTTTAGTTTTATGCGCGCAGCGCATAGAAGGCGACAACCTAAGCCAAAAAGGTTCATAGAGGTAAGTGTCGCCGAAGCGCGGCGCAGCCGCCCTAAGTTAATAGGTTTCATCAATTCCCCCCTTCGCCCTGCAAAGCTAAACCCGCTCAAAGTAACGTAGAAGCTTCTGTGCGCGGTCGGAGTGGTCCCGACAAGGCCTATGGCCGCAGTCGGGGCGTATCTCCGCGTGCGAGCGTTAGCGAAGCTACGAGCGTGTACTCAGAACGTTCAGCAAAGCTACTTCCAGCGATACCAATTTAGTAGTTACAACATTCACTTTTAAAGCCACTCTGTTCCGGGCCGTTGGCCCGGGGCGGGGCGGCTTTTCAGGTGGGCGGAGGGGGTGCGTTTGTGCTCGGTGCTGGGGGTTGATGTGGGTGAGATTTGGTGAATGTTGTAACTAATATCAACGGTGGTATGCCCCGGCTTGTCCGGGGAGCTACTTCTTCTTTTGCCCTGGCAAATGATGCCGTTGTTCAGGTGTGGTTGCCCTGAGCATAGCGAAGGGAGCTACTCCAGATGCCGGGCCGTAGGCTGGCTCAGGAGTACTCTTTCTTTAGAAAGCTTGTTTTGTTCAGAAGTAACGTTCGAAATTAATCCTGTCTGAAGAGGGGTTTTCGAAGTTAATGGGATGCCTCGACCGGGAGAATTATCTCTTCGAATTTAAACGATTATTTCTTAATCAGACGTTGGCCAGCGCTGCCGGGTGAGAATGCCCCGACCGTCGCCGGTGCACATTTTGACGGATAACAGACGTGGGGAAGCCTGCCAGGCATCCGCGAACGGAAAAATGCCAGCATAAGGCCCGCGAGAATCGCAGAAAGGGGAAAGGTTTAGAGAGGAATGTGGTTAAGACAGTGGAACGCCGGCGCGCTCCAGGAGCCGCTGATAAAACGTCTCAGCATCCGTGGCCAGCAGCGTCGGGAACTCGGCTTTAAGGGCACTTTCCAGCGACATCTGCGCAACCGTGGTGAGCAGACCACTAGCCGTAAATCGCCGCCACGCGTTCTCATGCTTGGCCGTGCTATTTTTTGGACGCAGCTGCCGCACTTTACGCGCCTGTTCGTCAAGAACGGCGCCAATATCTGCCTCAGTTCGCGCTTTTTCATCGCGCAGCTCCGGGCTGACAACCCAGCGTTTTATCTGTCTCAAACGGTTTTTAAGTGAATGGTGGCGGTCAATACTGATACCCAGACGCGCCATTTTGAGCAGGTGACGCTGATATTTCTGCTGCATTGACTCCGCCAGTCCGCTGGCTACCGCCCACTGGCGATATTTATGCAACCACTCCCGGATGCTTTCAACGGCGATGCCGCGTGAAGTGAAGCATTTGTCGGTGAGAAAAATTCGCATGGGCTTGTTCTGGCCAGAATCGGCGTCGCGGTCACGGTGTATTACCACGTAGTCCAGTTGCTCCATCACCCGCAAGGCATGCAACAACACGTCATAGGCTTTACGACCGTTCTCATAAACGTGCAGCGCATTCATGCGGCGGGCAATCTCTTCCACCGGCAGCATCATTTCGAAAAGATAATCGCTGTCCGGGCTGTAGTCACAATTTGCGGCCAGAACCAAAGACAGAGAAGTCAGCGCCTCACGGCTCTCAGAGCGTGGGGTAATGCGCATAGGTTTAGGAGTAAAGGAGGGGTCAGACGCACGGGAGTACGGCGTGTAACCAGTACGGCGAAGCGCGATCAGATCGGCATTTCGACGCCAGTCATGCTGACGGAAGCAGGCCACCACTTTTGCAGCCATGCCGCGCGGCGTTTTGCCCGTGTAGACCGGCTGGTTGTTGCGGTGCGTCTTCGACTGCCCTTTGCGCAGACGGTTAGCTTCACCCCGGCGCGAAGGACGATAAACACTGGCAGAAACACTGTTTGCTACCGGTGAAAACGGAAACAGTTGTTCAGACACGGCTCCCAACGCTTATGTTGCGCCGGAGGAGTTGACCTTTAAAAGGCATAAATCTATACTCCCTGCATAGAGCAACAACTCTATACAGTTTTAGTGAGCCCCGACTATCTTTCGTTCCCGCCAAGAAATGAGAAGATATTCGGGGTTTTTGCTTTTCTGGGCCTGTAAAATCTTCTACACAGCACCCATTCCCTGCCACCTTGCGGCGTGGCCAACCATAAATTCTCTAACTGATCAGCAATCTAGCACTACCGGTGGTTACATGCAAGAATGTCAACCCACGCCCTTATCTGGTTCGTTCAGCTTCATTCTTTATTAGTCGCTGAAGGACTTCGGCTTGCGTAGCACCTTCATCTTTGCACATTCCCATCAACATCGACTTTATCTCAGGATCCACAAAGACCTTAATTTCTTTTTGGCTTAACCGTTTCCGAGAAATTGAAGCGAGTTGTCGTTCTGTTCCCGACAAAGGTTGGCCTTTTCTGTAAGCACGTTTTGGTTTCGCTGAGGAAGGAGCTACTTTTGTGGATGGTGACATTTTGCCTCCCCAAGGATCTGAATATATCGTTTGGGAAAGCCTACTATAGATTCATTAAATCAGCAGCATAAAAAGCATTTTCACTCCCGTTGGCGCGGGATAAGACGAAAATGCGAAAGAGGTAACATTCGCCATTCAGAACGCCGGAGGCTCTCTGTCAGTACGATGACACCCAGTCTTTCCCTAACGCCCAGCGCGACTGCCAGTGGGTCAGGTAGGTTTGTGCCAGGTCAGGCACATCGTGCAGTACCAGAGCGTTCTCTGAATTCGACCGCGCGGCAGACAGGGTATAGTTATATGATCCGGTTTCGACCGTCTGGCCATCAACGATAATCACCTTGTCATGCATGATTTTAAACTGACTGACGGTGCGCACCGGGATCCCCGCATTCACCAATAAATTCATCGCGGCCACACTGGCTTTCCCGCGATTGCCGCCTTCATCCAGTACCACCTGGACGTCGACGCCCCGTTTCTTTGCTTCGACCAGGGCCCCGGCAATGTCGGGCGAGGTAAACGAGTACCCCATCAGGCGAATGCTTTGCCGGGCATCATTCACCGTTTGCAGTACCAGCTGCTGCGCGCTGCCTTCCGGTGAGAATCCCACCTGTACCGACGGGGCCGCGCTGGCGGTGCAAACGCCCATATTCAATAACATGGCCAGTAAGGCCATCCGCAATCTGTTGTTCTTCATCAGTCTATTTCCTCACGGTAGGGCAATGCATATATCCCTGATGACACGCTGGCGGTCAGCAGGCAAAAGGAACCTTCGCCATAAGACGCGTCCCAGGTCAGGTTTTCCGGCACGCACTTGGTCAGACAGGTAATGGCCACCTTCAGTGCCTCATGGTGCAATCCCGGATGCGTTCTGAAACACACCCGCTGATGCTCGATATCATCATCGCTGAACACAAAGCCATGCAGGTCAAAAAAGTGGATCGACAGTGCTTTTTCACCCTTCATCGTTTTTCTCCTGACACCGCGCAAAGCCACCTCATACCTGGTGGCCTGCACGACTTAACCTTATTTCATCGCATTATCGATGGCCTGCTGCATCACCTGAGCGGACACGACGCCCGGAATGACGGTCGTGTTGTCAGCGGTCGCGTTCTCTGCCGGCATCACGATGATCCCCGGCGTCCCGGTTAATCCCAATAGCTCTGCCAGCGCACTGTTACCCGCGATCAGGGCATCTGCCGCTGTGCGGTTCGCGACGTCTTCTTCTCCTGCGCCCGCTGCCGTGGCCACTTTTTCAATATCGTCTGACGTCAGTTTTCCTTCGTTATGGCCGGTGCCGTAAATCCCGTTGTGGTACGCCATATAGGCATCAGCCCCCTTCTGTTTCCAGATTGCCAGACCCCGGCGTGACGCCTGCGTAGACTCGGGGTAATGCCCGGCAAAAATCGTCCAGTCGCGAAAAGCAAACCGCACATCCGGGTTGCTGGCCATGACCTGCTCCATTACCGGGGCCATCATGCTGCAGGCGATACATTCGTAATCAAAAAACTCCGTCACAATCACTTTCGAATTTTGCGGACCTTTCACCGGTACGCCGTCAAGTTGCATCAGTAGCCGGTGCCCCTTCAGAGCAGACTCCGCCATCAGCTGTGCCTTGATGGCTGCCTGCTGTGCCTGCAGCTTTTTGCTCACCTCGATGAGCACCTGCGGATGGGCCACCAGGTAGTCGGCGGCAATCTCGCCGATACGGGTTTGCTGTGCCGGTGTGAAATCTACCGGTTCTGCGAAGGCTGTGTGGATGGAGGCGAAGGTAAAACTCAGGGCGAGCGAAAGCGCCGCCGACTTAAAACGGTTTGTCATGATGATGTCTCTGAAGAGGAATACCGGAGTTGCCGGTAAAGAAATAGGTGCCCGTTGACGGTATGTAAACGGTGCGGATTAACGTTCTTTCTGAATATTTCGAACAGTTTCGTGGGTAATTTCTTCCCGCTCCGGTTCCCGACCGCGGCTTTCGGGCGGTAACGTTAGTTGCCCCTGTTTTTCCAGTTCACGCGCTGCGCTGGCCAGCGCCCGCTCTGACAGGTCATTTTGTGGGTTTTTAGCGGTGCCGTGCGTTTTATCCTGCTCGGCCTGCACGTAGCGGAGTGTTTCTGCTGACACCATGCTTCCCTGTGCGTTTTCAGCCGGCAATACTGCACTGGCAAACTGACCCGCCCCGGCAAGGGTGGCCAGCACGGCCCGAATGGCACCGTTGTTGTCCTGCAGGGCTTCATTTTGGGCAAGCAGGCCAGACGCCTGACGGATAAGCGCGGCGTAGTCCGGCAGTTTCTCACCCGGTAGCACCGGTATTTCCTGCTGCATGTTTTGAACTACACGCTCAACCAATTGTGCTGACAAAGCTGGCACATCCTGCCCTTTAGTCTCTGGAAGCTGAATTTCAGACAGGGGATGTCGCGTCTCTTCAATAGCCCGGAGTGCCTGGCGAAGCAGGGCAGACTCATCCGCCGGCCTTTCTTCTGCCGGCAGATGCCGCAGGATCTCCTGCAGCTCAGACTGGACCAGCCTGAGCAACGTGGCATCCGGCCTGACAGTCCGGTCAGTCACCCCGCCCGCCACTTTCAGCAGCTGCGCGGACGGCATCTGCCGGCCGGTGAGCAGCAATACGCCTGCCGCTGGGTTGCCTCGCGCCGCCGTCAGTGCCTGCGTCATATCGCTGACCACAATCGTGTCACCGTTGCGGCTTTTTTGCACCACCGCCGCCTGGGCGCCCTCGGTCGTCAGCTGGCGTACCGGCCCGGTCTGTATCTGGCCGGTGTCTGACTGAAGGGGAAACATCGTCAGACCCGCCGTTTTGCCATTGCCATCAAAGACGGGCAAGGCCAGGTGCGGCATCGGATATTTCCTGGTCGGCGGAATAATCCGCGCCGTCACGGGGTTATCTTTTAAGCCCTGTTCCCGCAGGTAGGTTCGCCCGATTGCCGTTTTGCCCACCGGCTGCCCCATCGCCCAGATGCTCCGGGCCTGTGCCCGCTCTGATTCCGGCTTCAGGGCGTCATGCGCGGTCTGCGGACCGTTATCCTTTTGCCGCAGCGTAGCCATCCAGTCCCGCAAGCCGTCCGTGTAAATCTGTACATGTTCGCGGGCACGGGAGGCGTTAATGTAAAAGGCCCGCATGCCGCTCATTCGCTTACGTGCACCTTCCGTCCCCTCCAGCGCTATCACATAGTCCGTACTGGCCCCCTGTGCGCCGTAGCCGGTCACCGCCCAGGCATAATCGATGTGCTGGTCTGCCAGCGTCATGCCCGGTGTAATGACCTTTTCGCCGCCGGCGTTTTTAAGCACCACCTCGCCGTTGTCCCGCAGCTTTTCTACCCGATATTGTTCATGGGCATCATGGCCAGCCTGCTTCTGCGTTTTGCTCATGCGCACGCTGTCACCTTCCCGTAGCTCAATCTCACGCCGTTCAAACACCTCAATTTCGGTGGCATTTAACTCTTTCGGGGAGTAATAGTGCATGCGGTCATTTTCATCGCGCAAAAAGACGCGCTCTGTTCCCAAATCGACGCCGGTCACGCTCAGATATCGCTCGTTGGTAAGCACCACCTGCCCCGCCTTCCAGTCATTAATGCGGTTAAAATCATGACGACCACCGGTAATGCGATCCAGTATAGGGACGGTCACCGCCTTCTCCCCCAACGACCCTTCTTTTAACATGGCCTGGTGAATGTATTTATTGATCTTCTGCCGGTCCTCATGCAGCTGCACCACAATCATGGTGCGCTCACGGGCATCCGGTGTCCGGCTCATGTAGTCCACCGTAATACGTGTCCACGGTGATTCGGTTTCGACCACCGAGTAGCCAGGGGCTTCCCAGGACCTCAGCCGGGGCACCGTCTTCGGCGACACTCTCTCCATTTTCTCGAGGGCAGCACCGGCTTTGTTCTCAATGACGCTGTAAACGGCAGACTTCAGGTCATGATTACGCTGGCGAACGATTTCGTTCATCACGGCCACGTCGATGGTACTGCGCTCCTGCATCAGCGTGAACGGTGCCCCGCTTTCCGGCGACTGCAGCTGACCGGTATCGCCCACCGGCACGGCACGCCCTTCCCCGCGCGATATCGCCTGATAGGCGGCAGCGGTGTCCTGATTCCCCAACATCGAGGACTCATCAATCAGAAAAAGCGTCCTGGCATAACGCACGTCTTCACCCGCCGCCGTGCGCTGTTGCCAGTCCACCACGAAGGATTTAAGGGTCTGCGCCTCGATGCCAACATCACGCATTTCCTTTACCGCGCGGTGCGTTGGTGCCAGACCAATCACAAGCGGCCGTTCACTTTCCGGCAGGGTTTCAATCGCGGCTTTCACCGCCTGAAACTGGGTGGTTTTCCCGACGCCGGCATAGCCCTGTACGGCGGTAAAGCGATCGGGACTTTGCAGGATAAGCGTCGTGGCGGCCTTCTGCCCGGCGGTCAGCCCATTGAGCAAGACCGGGTCAATCGTGGCCATCAGCGGTGTCTGGGTGTTTTTACCCGTATCAATTTCCCGGATGATGGCCTTTTCCATCTCCCAGGTCGCCCGCCCCACAAATCCCCCTCCGCCGCCGACTTTCACCGGGATGAGGTCCCCCTCTTTAACCTGCCGGGCCACTTCGCCCTGTAACGCCCCCAGATTATTGAAGAACGTGCCCGCCTGCTCCAGCAGCTTCACCTCTGAGAAAGCGACCTCCTTCATCTGGGCAATCGCCCGCGACACGGCTTTTTGCGCATCCGTGAGTAATCCCGCGTTTAACGCGGCCAGCGCTTCCCCGGCGTCTTCCTTGCCACTGGCCTGGCGGACTAACGCCAGCGGTGAACGGGTGGTGCGCATCCGGCCGAGTTTCTCCTCCGCCTTGTTTTGTGCTTCCCCGGTAAAGATTTCCGCCTCATGGCCCGACTGGGCCAGGGCGTTCATGATGTTGCCGGACAGGTCACGCGCGTTGAGGCTGGCCAGCACGATACCGTGCTCATTGTCCCGGCTCCCCGGTGCGCTGACGTAGCCATGCGTCAGATACAGCGGCCGGTCGGTCGCAACCTGCAGCGGCTTTTTCTGTCCATCGCGCTGCACCGTTAATTTTCCCTCACTGACGGCAGTGACCGTCAGCCGGTCGCGGGCTTTCAGCCCATTGGCTTTATCAGCGGCCAGGGCAAACAGCTGTTCTCCCTGCGCAACGTGCAGCTGTTCACGGGTAAACAGCCGCCAGTCGCCGGTCAAGTCGCTCAGTTTTACGCGGCTCAGAACGCCGTCGCTGTCGATAAGTGACAACATGCGCGTCTCCTCATGCACCCGGTCAAGGGTGTAGTGGCGGGTCTCATTTTTGTCTGACCGGTCTTCCAGCACCATCCCCGCCCGGTACGTGGCCGGGAGCAGCCGCTCCTTCACGCTGGCATAGACCGGCGTGCGGGCTTCGACGGTCACGCCGTCCCGTTCAAGCTTGCCGGCGTTTTGCAAGGCGTCACGGATAATGCCGGTCAGGTGCTGCTGCTCGCGGGCGCCGGTGACCACTGCGGTGACGGGGGTGTCCGGTGAACTCAGATCAGCATAGCGTTCGGCCAGTGCCCGGTAACGGTCGCGCTTATCGCCGATACTGATCACCCGCGCTTCCAGCCCCGCAACGGGTTCAGTCAGGCCGTGACGGGGCACGCCAGCGGATGTCAACACCGACAGGGCGTTGGCGTTGGACTGCCGCCCGGCGCTGTCCAGGAAAATAAGCTGGGCGCTTTTCTCCTTCGCTTCGCCGCTCAGGACCAGCATCTCCTTGAGTCCGAGGCGCTCCGCACTTTCCACGATGAGTGTGCTGTGCTGTGAGAGACTGAACCCCTTATCCAAAATGCGGCTGCGATAGAGGATGTCGTCTTTGAGAAGCGGAGATTTGCCGAAGCTCAGGCCGCGTTCGGCGGAACTGGCCAATATTTTCACTTCGCGGCCATGTTCACGTGACATTGTCACCAGTTCTTCCGTCACCTCGCGCAAACGGCCAATCGACGCCGGTGCGTTCAGGATGGCCACCGGCGCAAACTCCACCGCTTTAAGCCGTTCAGGCGTGTCGATGTCGGTTTGCCGGAAACTGACCACTTTCCCTTCCTTCACGATATCGCCCGCCAGGGCCTGCACCGACAGTTCATCCAGCAGATGAATATGCGAGGTAAATACCCCTTTGTCCCCGTCCAGCGGGGCCAGCAGGTTTTCTCCGATGGCCCGGTCGATCGCCTTGCGGAGATTAGGAATGGACTGTTGCCCTTCCCCCGCCTCATGCGCCGTCATCAGCAGGTCACCGTAGGTAAAGCGGGTGCGGGTGTCACTGAGCACCGAAATCGCAGTACGCACCGCCTGCATGACGCTTGGCGGCATCGGGCGTTCTTCCGCCTGTTCAGGCGTCACGGCCCACGTTTGCGCGGCATCCATCACGTCTTGTATGTTGAAATTCAAATCGGCCATCTGCTGATCCCACCGGGCCTGCAGGCGGTTGCGCCCGGCCTGCGTCTCTGGTTTGGCGATGGGTGGTTCCGCCGGTGCGTCCTTTGCACCCGTACTTTTTTCCGGCGATACCTGTCCGGGTTCGGGCTGACTGACGGCCTCAGCGGTCGTGTGGACAGAGGCATTCCCCTCTCCGCCCACCTCAATTGCAGGTTCTGACGGGAAATCCACGCGTTCACGGGACAGTGATGACTCGGTGACGGCTTCAGCCGGACTGGCCATCTCATCAGGCGTGCGGGCAGAGGCTATACCCGATTTCCCCACCTCGTGTGACGGTTCTGACGGTAAATCCACGCGCGCAGGGGACGATGATGGCACGCTGGCAGTGTCAGCCGGCGTCAGTGACGGAGCAGCGGGCGGGCGTGTGCCCTGCGCATCGGCTTCATCGAGTCCGTAACGGCTGATATCGACCTTTTTCTGCCGGGTGTCTAACGCCGCGACGTCGCGGCTTTTCAGAGACGCCTCTTCCCCGACCTGGGCGGCGATTTCACGGTGGCGGGACGAAAACTCCTCCAGCACAGCCTCCGGAAACCCTTTGATTTCCCAAAGTTCATGCTTGCCGCCGGTGAGTTCTGTCTCGTAACCCATCGCCTCGGTTTTCGCCTTCAGGCTGTTGCGGTAGATTTTGCCGAAGCTGACCTGATGGCGGTACATCGTCTCAATAAACCCGGCACCGTAAATGGCATCGGTGGCCAGCGCCTTCCACTTCCCGTCCAGCTCGGTCACGTTGGCAACTACCGCATGGGTATGAATGGCCGGATCGAGATTGCGTGACGTATCGTGGGTAAAGAGCGCCGCCACCATCTTGCCGGTGGGGACGATCGAGGTGATGCCTTCCTTCGTGTCACGGGCGGAAATCGTCTGCTCCATGATGGCCAGCGTTTCTTTGACCGACTCAATATGGGCCTGCAGCAGGCGCTTATCGCCGCCGGCCAGGATAAGCATTGAGACACTTTTCGGTGCAGAAAAGGTGAAGTCGTGTCCGGGCCGGTGTACATGATTCCCTGACACCTCCTTTCCCAGCTCCACGCCATTCGGTAACCGCCCGTGCAGGATATTCGTGAACGCCTCAAGGTCCACGTTCCCTTCCAGCCCCAGCTCACGGGCACCTTCCCCCAGCCACTGGCTTTGCAGATCATCGAGAAAATAGTAGTTATCTTTGCTGCTGTAATAGCCCGCCGCGTCTGCAGCAGACGCAACGGAGGCAACGGTCATCATCGTTCAAAACCTCCGGGTTCGTGGTGTTCATCCATATGCTGGTACGCGTCATAATCATCGTGGTGTCGCAGAATGTTCTGTTCCTCCTCGGCCATCGCGCGGTTTGCCGCGCCGTACTCCGTCGCCTGGGCTTCATCCAGGCTTTCCGGTGACTCCTTCCGGGCGCCCAACGTGCGCAAAACAAGCTCGCCTTTTTCATCCACTTCCACGTCCATCTGCAGATCCGGTGCTTCCCCCTGCGCCTCTGTTGCCGCCTGGTCTTCGGTGCCGTCAGCGGTCGGCGCGGGTTTGCGCCTTTTTTGCGCGAGCATCTCCAGTGCGCTGAGTCTGGCGGAAGGCACGACCTGCTTAACCGCTACCGCAGGGGCTTTGGCCACAGCCGGGCTAACAGGTGGCACGGCGGCCGAATCCGCAGTGACGGCACGCGGGAGCGCGGGATCCGACACTTCAGATTTGACCGGTGCGGGCGTAATCGGATGTTTGTCCGCCGTTCTGGATACGGCATCCCTCTCTCCGGGGTTTCCCGCCGCTTCCGGCCTCCTCATTCGCGGCATAAAGGGACGCACGTTGCTGGAAGGTTCCGGGAAGACGGCAGTGCCGGGCTGGACAGGGTCTTCAGCCACCGGCGGTGTTGCCGGTGTTTTCAGTGTTTCAACGGTGAGCGGCGTCGGCGAAACCGTGACGGGCACGCTTTCCCGGACGGGGCTTTGTGACGAAATGCTGTCTTTCGGGGGCGGCGTCTGGGGTTGAGGGGATTGAGGGGATTGAGTGACAATCTCCGGTTCTGCAGTCGCTGACTGCCCTTCCAGAATTTCGTCGCCGGTCGGGAAGACAATGCCCGCCCTGCGCGTCGCCTGTTCGTTCTTGCTGATGACCTGTTCCAGCTGGGGACTGAGCACGTCCTTAAAATCGCGCTCAATCAGCGCCTTGTGATACTTCTTCTGCGGACGGTACTTCAGATCCAGTTTCACGACCGGGTATTCCCCCGGCAGGCGGGCATAGAAACGCAGGTTTGGCATCGACATGATCTGGTCATAATCGACCACCGGCTCATTGACCTTGTCACGGCTGATGGAAATCCCGTCACGGATTTGGTCAAGACCGTAGCTGTTCTGCTCCCGCGCCTCACGGCGGCGCTGATGCCCCAGCTCTTCCTCTACGATTTTCGCCACTTCGGCGCTTGGCGAACGGCCATAGAAACGGGTGTTCAGCAGGTCAAAAATAGACTTGGCCACCTCACGTCCGTACACGTTGATAAGCTGTGGCATGTTCTGAATGCCAATAACAAAACAACCGCCAAATTTGCGCCCTTCAGCCAATGTCTCGGCAAACTCGGGGATTTTTTGCAGGCTGGTCTTTTCATCGACGACAAACCACACCCTTCGGTCGGGATCTTCCCCCATGCTTTGCAGATAAATCGTGGCCATCGACAGCCACATGGATATCAGCGGACGAACCGACTTGCGATGACGGGCCGTTGTTGAAATAAACAGCCAGCTTTTGTCGTATTGCGCGTCGGTCATCCACTCCCGGATGCTGAATTCGGGTTTACCTTCCTGATCAAGTCCCTGAAGATAACGCAAGGCTTTGGCGTAGTTGGTCACCACCGAGCGGATCGAGATGGCCGTTTTCTCAATTTTTTCCTCTACCAGGTTGGCGGAGGGCGTGTTTTTGAGGAATTCGCGCAGGCTTTTCAGATCGATGGACAACAGGGCTGTCAGGAATTTCTCAATGCTGCGATCGCTATGTGAGGCAAACTGCATCGCCGTATCGCTGAAAATGGTGCGTGAAGAGGACACCCAGAACGGGTCGGACTCCCCCTCCACCGGAATAAGCGAGGCCGTCAGGTTCTCGTAGTCCACGACCTCCCGCGCTTCCCGCCACAACACCCAATTTTCGCAACGCTTATCGTGCGGGTTGAGAATTTTGTCGATACGTTCGTCAAAATGCGTTTCAATAAAAGTGCCGCCGGAGTCGTAGACAATCGCCCGGTCCCCCCGTTTACGAATAAAGTCGAGCAACCAGCGGATAAGCGTGGATTTACCGACTGCAATAGTGCCGTGTATCAGGTAGTTCATGATCTCGGCGTTCTTCACCATATGCAGGCCGCCGATCTGCAGGTCTGATTTCTGACCGGCCTTTTTCAACTGACGGTTTACGCTGTCCACGTCATCCGTCAGCGTCATGCCGGATATATAGGTATCTTCACTCTCCTTCTTGCCAATGCGGCCCACATACCAGGCAATCACGCTGAACAACAGCAAACACACCGTGCCGCAGCCTGCGGCACTCAGTTTTAAGTTGTTCACCAGCTGGCCGCCCATCGACTGCATCCAGGGGTCAGCCAGCAGCTGTCCCAGCGTCAGTTTGGTGGTGCACAACTGTATGCCGCTATTGCAGTGCCAGCTGATATCCCAGGTCGCCGGGCTTTTCGGGTTCATCAGCGGCACAAAACTGGAAAACAGCCTGCCGGTCCAGTACCAGAAACCGTTATTCAGCACATCGGCGGAGGTGACCGCCCAAAATACGCCGCCGGTGGATAACAAAAACAACAGGAACAGCCAGTTAAATATCCACTGGTTGACCTGGGCGAACATACGCAGCCGGTAGGCCGTCATCTGGCCCCCCTGCGTGAGGTATTTCGGTGTAAAACTCATGGTTCAGCTCCGGCGAACGCGCAGGATTAAACCGCCCTGATGGGCAGTTCGGGATGGTTAATGAAAAAACGGGGATGAAAGGGACGAAAAAGCAGTAAAGAAATTAATGGAATGACGATGTTTTGCGGCGTGCATGAGTTTGACTGAACTGTGCCTGGATCAGTGCACCGGCCGTTCTGAACAGGAAAGCCACCGCGTTTATCATGGCAACCGTGACAGACGACAAAAATGCACCCACCGCCAACACCAACATCATCAGCAGTACGACCGGCAAAGCATCAGGCAGCATATCGCTGCGGGTCTGACGTAAGGCCAGCGAGAAGGCGTAAAAATTACTGTCGTGCATGATGAACTGCAACAGGGCGACGCCGTGATACCAGAGAACAAACGCGCTCCAGATAAAAAACAGGGTAAACCAGGTCATCAGGCCACGGGCACTTTTGTATAGCATGAGCAATTCCTTCAGTTGGGCGTTTAACGGCAACGCTCGCCACAGTCCGGACGCGGGGATTTGCGTCTGGACGAGGAAGCGGAATATCACAGGTGGAAAAACAGGCACGGTCACTGGGAGTTAACAGGCAGAGCGCTGAATTATGACGTCATACGAGTGGGTGAACATGGCACACGGGCGTGTGCCATCAGGACAATAAACAACAGAGATAAAACGTTCAGGTCAGTTCATGATCCCGGCGACGGATTTCGCCAGCTGGGCTTCCAGAACCGGTTTGGCCTCTTCGAACTTGAGGTTCACCTTGTTGGCATTAGAGACAACGCGCGTCTGGTATTTCATGCGATTGCCTTCTTCACTGCTGGTCTGCACCTTCACACCCGAGTTACCCTGGCGTAACGCGGCGACGTTATCTGTTGTTACGGTCGCTTTGCTACGTTCCGAAATCTGCAGATCGGTCACCATTGTGTAGTTGGTGTCTTCCACCATCGCGTCTGCCGCCATACCGGCAAGACCTGCGGCCAATCCTACCCCCAGAATTGCCCCACCGGATGTGCTGTTATATGCGGTGATCCCAGCGCCCAGTGCAGCACCTGCAGCAGCACCTTCATAGCCCGTTGAGAGCAGCCCCTGCGCCTGACGCAGGTCCATTTTCTCGGCCTTCAGGACGTTGGCCTGGATCCAGTAATATGCAGAGTCCGGTGACGACGTGACGTTATAGCCTTTAGCACGCAAATCCTGTGCTAATAGCGTTTGCAGGTCGCTCATGTCTTTGTCAGAGGTGTTTCGGATCTGGATATAGACCGTTTTTTCGCTGGATGGCTCCAGCCACACGGTCTGACTCATCTGTGTTTTCACATCGAGGTTACGTTTTTTGATGGCAGTGCCCATCGCGCTACAACCGGAAAGTACCAGACATGAGACGACCACAGCCGCCACAAGAGAATTGCGGTTTTTCATTTACTGTTTCCTTGTCAAAAAATGGGGCAGGCGCGCCCCGAAATATTGGCTATTTAGATATAAATCTGGAGGGTGAAACCCTTCCGTTAGAATGACAGAAGGGTTATCGGCAGCAGGGGATTTAACTTAAATCTTTTTGATCAGTTTGCTGATTTTTTCGAGGGCCAGACCAGCACCCAAACGATTGATTTCAAATGACACTAATATGCTAGATACAAAAAAAAGTGATAACAACAGCACAGGTACCGCTATGGCAAACCAAGCAGATAAGCCAGAAAGCAAACAACTTATAATCATCAAAGTGCAAAATGTGATGATCGATTTGCGAACAATTCTTGCAAGATGGCTTACGAGCAACGAATTGCTTCTAACTTCTAGGGGCAAAGACATATATGTAAGTTGGTTATTATACGTCATTAAAAAAACCAACAGACCTACTGCTGCAGTTATTGCCAATAAGTACCAGCCTTCTGATATAAGAAAATTTACGAATCCATTAATTGAAGCGTCATCTTTATCAAAAGAGGCATAGAAAATTACAGTGCTCAATATACTCAATAAAACAGAAAAAAAAGGAATCGCAGCACTCCTTTTCATCAATTCCATTGCTGATGGAATTTGTCGACGCCCAGCATCTAAGCCGTTTATTAGAAAGTTAACATCTGCTTCTATTTGTGCTGCAGTTAGGTTTCCCATCTCTGTTCTTCCTTAAATATATCACGAGGCTTTTCTCTGCTGTTCCCGAAGCTCTTTGAGCTTCTGCTCAAAATTCTTAGTTTCTGCGTGATCAAAACCTGGTTTAGTCTGCCTAATATCTTCTTCAGTGCGTCCAATCTGTTGGCCTTTCACTGCACCTTGATGCTCATTTCTGAGTATATCACTGGATGCCTGAACAGGGGTTTCGTTTTGATCGATTTTCCCGCCATTTTCTCTAATGACATTAGAATTAGCAGATCTTTGTGCTGCAACCTGCCCTGCCACGTTATTAGGGATACCAGCACCCTCAGCGTGCTCCCTCACTTTCTCAGCAGCTGCATTATAATTATCTTCCATTGACGCTGACGGTGGGCCACCTTGTACATGGAGGTTTCTCTCCTGATTATGTAGGTTTACCTCACCCCCACTTGTCAGTAATGGGCCGGCCCCACGTACTGGAGACGTACCGTGAACCTCACTCGGTTCATGAAGATTTCTCTCCTGATTATGCAGGTTTTCCTCACCCCCGCTCGTCAATAATGGACCGGGTCCCCGTACCGGAGATGTAACGTGAACTTCATCTGCACCCCCACTTGCTGTAGTCCCCGGAGCGTTCCCTGTTGTTAATGTTCCTCTAGGGTCAGTTTCCGTAACACCGCGAGAGCCAGTTACAACGTTCTGCTGACTGCCCACCACCGCACTGGCTCCATAAGGCACAGGGATTGGGTCGCCTGCAGCGGTATGTTGCTCAGTGACCGCACCGTATTCTAACGAATTTGATGGTGTTAAAGGTTGTGTGTTTGTCTGATCCGTCCGTGCACCATAGTTTTGCATAATCTCTGGTTCCAGACGCTCCTTCATAAACTCCGTAGCCGCTTCACGCGCGGAATTAACGTTAGTCAGAATACCCTGCGCATTATTACCAAACTTAGCCGTCGTCCAGTCCACGAATTCCTGATTGTAATTGGCATCCAGGCTTGCACTTTCGTTTTGTGCCAACGTGGCCATCCGGCTGAATTCCTGGCTTTTGGTACTGCTGTCGGTGTACTGATGATACTGACTTTTGGCATCATTCAGGGTCGCAGCATACTGCTCAACCTGAGAGTTGGATTGGTTATCCGTCTGGTTGCCAGACTCGCTTACGCGTGCTGACGTCACCATATCCATACCCTGACGGAAATCTTTAACCGTCTGGCTGTTTTCGTCATGGCGGAAATCTTTTCCTTCCGAGTTGGTATCCTGCGTACCGTGTGCACTGCCAGAGGTATGTCTCCAATCGGCATTGACGTGTGCTTCACCACCGACACTCACACCCGAGGCCCATTTACCCACTTTCCCGACGAGCTGATCGCCAGAATCCACCTTAACATTCGCCGACATACCTGCCCCCCCTGAACCCTGATTGGTGATGTCCATCAGCTGGTTGTAGGCCTCCTGAGTAGAGATGTTATGCGCTTTACCATAGCTTTCAGCGGCCGACATCATCTTACTTGCCCCCACTGTCGCATTGGTCGCCTGCGTGTTTTCGCTGCCCTGCGTCATGGAGGCGCTGTTACCGCTTTGGCTGGTCAGCTGGTTCAGTTGCTGGAAGCCGCTGGTGACACTGTGGTTATAGCCATCGAGCGCCGTTTGCGCCTCCTGCTGCGCCTGCCGCGACTGCTCCTGGAAACCGCTGCTCGCCAGTGAACTGAGTCGCATGTTAACCGGCAGGTTAGAGATGGCCTGAGACGTGTCATAGACGTTATGACCGTTAGCCGTCAGGGTGCGCATCCCGCCATTTTCCATCTGGTGGCTTTGTTGACCCATACGTTGCGACAGGTTGGTGTCAAATTTGTTGGCATTAACGTTATCCATCGACATGTTGTTAAACGACCAGTTCCCGTCAGCTGTCGTGGATGCCTGCCCGCTCGCAGAGAACGCAGCAGAACTCATCACCCCGCCCACCACCTGTGACGCCACCGAAGCTGCGCCTTTCGTCAGGAAAAAGGACAGTACCGGTATCGACATACTGAGATAGCCTGCGATATTGGCCACGTCAGAATGCTGTAGGGCAATGCGATCCTGATTCGCCAGCACCAACGCCGTTGAACCGGTTTTTGACTGGAGGTAGAAGTTGGCCAGAGAATTCAAAATCGCAAACATCACCGGCCACATTTGGAAATACAAGAACCCGCCGGCGTACAGCTTGAGGGTATTCAGCCCGAAGATGGTGTGGTTGACCAGGGCCAGCGCAATCACCAGCGGGAAAAGACCAATCAAAATAAGCATCATCAGAGACTGGAACATCGGTAACGTTTGTGAGGCAATCGCCCCGCCCGCCGCCCAGCTCAGGCGCTGTTTGGTCAGGGTCGATTCCGTGGCCAGATTCACCAGGTTTGCCGTATCCGAGGAGCGGGCGGCAAACCCTTTCCAGCCGTCGCGGATGGCGGCATTGGTCACGTTGTTACGCATAATCTGCGAGGCACTTAACCCACCGGCATAGAAAAATCCATAGCTGTCATCCATCGCATTACTCAACAGTGAATCCGCGTTCACCTTGCTGCCGAATATGCGGGTCGCCATATCGTGCCAGCTGACACCCCCTACGGAAATATCACTCCCCATCAGCGTTCTGATGGTCGTGGCGGCCTGCTGGCAGGTCACAAACTGCTTCACACCACTGACCGTCTGGTAAATCCCCCGCAACGGGCTCGGGTTATTGGTAATCAGCGTCAGCGGGTCGGTGCTGTTGAGCAACTGGTTAATGGTGTATTTGTTGTTAAGCAGAATGTCACCTATCACGCAGTTTTCGACATAGTCCGTCAGCATCTGTGCCAGCTGCGGGTTTTGCGTACGAAAATCGGAGGTTTGCGCCACGATTTGAGAACCAAACAGCATGCCGCTCTTGGTATAGGTCAGCGAGTCCGGACGCGATAAGGTGTAATCGTATAACTGTGCCACCCCAAATCCCGCACCGGTGGTCAGCCCCGCGATCATGGCCAGCCCCAGCGGAACATTGTCCACCTCGTACACAGCGGCCGGATCGGTGATATCGAAGATTTGTACCGACCGTTTTGGCACCAGTAACACGGACGTAATAAACATAAATACGGCCAGCCAGTGCATAAACACGCGCGGGTCACGGGTCTTGATAAAGGACACCATCACCCCCAGCACGCCGAACGTGCTGACAATGCGAAGCAAGGTATCAAACGTATCGGCACCCAGAATAGTGACGACGCCGTTTAACACCTGCCGCCACATGTCCCCACCGTATATCGTATACATTTCAGTCATTGCTTGTCCCCCAACGGTAGTTGCCCTGGTATGACGTTGAAATAATTGTCGAGACCTGCTGCTGGAGGTACTGCATGTTGCGGTCAATACCGTCCAGCGCGTTTTGATCGGCCGCCGACTGCAGCTTCATGTTGGCCAGTAGCTGCTGTGCCTGGGCCACGTTCTGCCGCAGCTCTCCCGCCGCCTGTTCCGGAAAGTTTTTCCCGGCCAGCGACTGACTGGCCTGCTTCACCAGCTCCTGCAGGTACTGGATCATTAAATCCTGCGCGATGTAATCCGCCACCTGGATGAGGTAGGTCGGGCTTTGTCCCATACTTTGAGAGTTGGTCAGGTATTTCAGAACGGGGACAGAGGTGGTGTTGAGGAACCCTTTTTCCTGATCGGATAAACCGGTATCGTCGGTCAGCTTCTGGTTCATGGATAACATGATGTTTTGGACCAGCGTGACCAGCGCGTTATTGCTGCTGATGGTGACGTTTGCCACCGTCGGTCCGAGGCAAAGGTCCGGTTCATCACAGCCGTAAATTTTGGCCGTTCCGCCGCGCATCAGCACGGTGATCACGTCCCGGTTATCCACCATCGGCGTCAGGATAGTTACCTGCCCGGCGCTGTTAAAAATGATGGATCCGACGATACTCATCACCAACTCTTTCAGCTGGCGGTTCCCGTCGAAAAGGTGATTGCGCCCGAGTGCATCCCAGATGAGATTTTTGTTCTTCAGCACCTGGTCTTTCTCATTGTCGCTGGCCCGTCCC
This sequence comes from Rahnella sp. NRRL B-41462, assembly GCF_003263525.1. NCBI lineage: Bacteria > Pseudomonadati > Pseudomonadota > Gammaproteobacteria > Enterobacterales > Yersiniaceae > Rahnella > Rahnella sp. NRRL B-41462. The sequence goes on from NZ_JYDF01000083.1 coordinate 20,339, forward strand.
GTGACGCTGTCACCCTGCCCCCCGACAGTACACCCCTGACGCGAGGCGGCCCAGTCAGAGAAAATATTGTCGTCACCAGCAATGTCCTGGCAGATTTTCTGGTTGGAAAGTTGAGAAACGGGCCAGAGGCCACCGATGATCCCCTGCGCCGCCTGGCATGAACTCATGTTTGAGGAGTTAACGTCAGAGGCGAGTTTTTGCAGAAAGTCTTTGGCCTGTTTCAGTTCAGGCACCATCGTCTGCAAAGCCAGGTCGAACGCATAGCCCGCCGCATTACTCATAATTTGCTTGGCAAAGCGCTGTATTTCCTCCCCATTGATATACGAGAAGGCCCCCAGATAGGCATCAATACCGCCGCAGCCCGAATTCAGGGAAGGCACCTGCATCGAGATAAGTTGTACCTGTTTCACCGGATTTCGCAGATACACCGAGCCGCCGGTCATGTAGCCTGCGGCCTGCCCCTGCCATGCCTGCGCCTTGGAGACGTTGCCGTCATAGCCCAGACTGCCGAAATAACCGTTCAGGTCGCCCTGTACGTCGGCCAGCGCCGGCGCACTGAAGCACAGGGCAGCAAGCGTGCACATTACTATTTTCCGTAGCTTCATGAGGAGAGGCTCCCGTCGGTCAACTTACTGAGTGTCATGAGGTTAACTCCGTTAAATCTTAGAAATTATTCCGACTCAAACGGTTAAACGCAGAAACATCCCGCGCAGCTAACGGCGTCAGAAAATTTTACTGCGGGAAAATTGTCGGAAAGATGGGCAGTGTTTACTGTGCCGTGACGGCCTGACTGGAAGGAACGGGACCCAGCGTGTCGGAAGGCAGCTTGTCAATATCCGCCTCAATCATCAGCGCGACGCGCTGGCTCAGGGTGCCCATGTCGGTATCCCCCTGATAAAGCGGAAAAGCCGCAATGGTATTGTCCGGACGCGGTGTGGCGACGTTAACCAGAAACGTGGTGGGCGTGGCGATGGGCAGACCGTTGCCAAAAAACGTCATGATTTCACCCGCCAGCGGCTCATTTGCGCCGCGTTTACGGGGAATAAGGGCCACCGGAAAGGACGTATCGCCATAGCCGTCAAGCGTATAGGGATAAACCTTGATGCCGACCTCATCTGACCACTGCTTTAACTTCGGGTCGAATTTCGCGCTGTACTGACACCCCCGCTGCATAAATACCACGATGGCGTAGTTGTTCAGGTTTACCTCACGCCCATCAGTGAGCGTCATTATGTGCGGCGCACGGTCTGAAGGAGTACGCGCCTGCGGTAATCCCAGGTCAGGCATCGCCGGTGACCAGTTGGTTTGTGTCTTGGACTTTTCCAGTGCCGCTATCTGGTCGGCCACGGTTGCCTGCACGGCCAGCGGAGCCATGAGGCAAAAGAAAGGCAACAGAAAGGTGAGTTTCACAATTTTGCCTCCCGGTTCTTCCTGCGCGCCTTACGGTGTGCGAGGTATTCAGACGCGATGAGCACGACCAGCGACAGAATCAGGCAGGTGAAGGTTGAAAAAACCAACACCTGTCGCGTCAGCGTCGCCGAATAGGCCAACAACTCACTCAGGCAGTTAGCGATGATGCCAAGCAGAAATAACACGGCCACGACGGGCAAATTATTCATGTTTTTGCTCCTGTTTCCCGTCCTGAACCACCATGCCAAAAGCCACAAGGGGCATCCGGCCTTTACGTCCCACCATCAGCCAGCGTGCGGCCAAATAGACACACGCGTAAAGCGTGGTGATAAGGCCGTAGAGAGTAAGCAGGTTATGATTAAACCCCGTGATATAGGTTTCACGACTCACCTGTTCGAGTAAACACAAGTTAGGTGACGGTGTTACCGACTGCGGTAGCGCCCGTTCATTGACTGTCGCCGGGAGAGCGGCACATCCCCATACGTTACCCGGCGCGGCACCCTCCACCAGCCCTTCGGCCTGACGGATGACAAATGCCCCCGGTGAAGGCCAGACATTAACCACTATAAAGAGAGAAAAAAGAAACGCCGGCCCGATGACCAATACGTCAATCATGAGCCTGACCGTCGCCCAGCAGGCGCCGGCACCCGATTTAAGTGCTGAACATTGCATGAGAAATCCTTGGTTCTGAAGAAGGGGTAAACGGGGGGGTTATTCGGTGATGTCTGCCGTGTAAGGCACGATACGTTCACCGACAGTCAGGAAAGTGCAGAGCAAGATGAAATCGCCCGTTCCCTGCTGTGGGCAATAGTTAAAGTTCAGCATGTCGTCCCTGAAGTGGGCCTGTAAAGCACTTTCCAGCCTCTCGCAGTCCAGTCCGGGCAGCGTTGAAAATGTCACAAAGTCATACTCAATGCCGGTGAACGTTTCACCATCCCTGATGCTTTCAATATTAAGAACAATGCTTTGCATAATGGGGTCTTACTTTAGAAGTTAGGTTTGAAGCCGGTTGCCACGTTCAGAAAACGCCTGGCCAGATCATCCTGTGTCATAAAGCCATAGGCCAGCGGGCGAAAGTCGCGGGAGGCCGGGTTAACCAGGAATAAGGCGGGGAAATGGCTGATGCCCATCCGGGCACTTTGCCCTTCATCCTGGCGGCTGTCCGGCACCTGCGGGGATATTTGGCCGTCCACGCTCACCGGGATTAACGAGATATGCCGCGTGCGTGCAAAGTCAGCCACCACCCCGGCCATCTGTGCATCAATCGGGTCACTGCCGCGATAGAAGTAAAACATCCCGTACTGGGCGGACAGTTCGCTGATGGCCTGCGTCTGTTTGGCCTGGTCGCTGGCCTGCTGTAGCGGTGCCGTACTGTTGTAGTGTGGGTGTTCGAGGTTGTAGTCGAGATCGGGATGATCCAGCTGAGCCACCGCAAACGACTGGCTGAACAACGATGCCCTGTCCGTCCAGAACTTCTGCCAGCGCAGGAAGGTGGCGGTATTTTCGCTCGTCGGATTAAGAATGGCCCGGTCCAGCGCCTCCTTCGTGTACCCTTTGAGCACCGCCGCCTGCTCTGACGGTGACAGCTTGCTAAAATCAGGCACTTGAGGGGCCGGTACCGGTTTTGGGGCCGGCGTATTTGCCGGCTTCTTCGGTTCGTTGTACCAGTGCCAGCCGGTAAACGGATCCGCCGGTGTCACCACCGCATCGGCCGGTGTGTCTGTACCGTCCGCCCACGCAGGTATTGTGAGACTGAGCAGGCAGGCAAACCACAGTGTTTTCATCATTTCCCTCCGCCCTGCGCGTTAACCTGCGCCGCAATCCGGTCTTTCACCTGCTGAACCATCACCGACGAGTTAGGGATTTTCTGGTTGGTCATCAGGTCGCTGTAGAAATCGGCAAAGTTAATCAGGTCAAAGTTGATGGCCTGCAGCTCAGGCACGGTGATCCCCCGGCAGTTCGGTGAATCACCGCTGCCAAAACTCACACCCAGCTGATCGCGCCGCCCCTGCTCCTGAATAATGCGGGCCAGCTTGCCCCCGAACACGCAATACACCTGTTTTTTCTGAATACAGACGCCCAGCACGGCGCGGTTGCACGCCTCACCGACGCTGACCACCACCTTTTTCGCCTTGGCCTTGCCGATGGCCATTTCATCACTGTTGCAGTTCGCCAGCCCGGCGTTGTTCCCCCAGCCGGAATCCACGCAGCAGTTGGAGAAACCGGCCATTGCCTTGCGACAGGACATCGCCTGACCGGTAAAGGCTTTGATGTTGATCTGGTCGTTGACGACATCATCACCGGCTGATGCCAGTCCCGCGAGTTTGGCCACCGCCGTGTCAAAACCGCTGTCTCCGGCGCCGTTGGTATCGTCACAGTCCCCGGACATGCACAGGTAATTGCCGCCACAGAGTTTGCCCGTGGAGGTGTAGGTCTTCTGGCACTGATACGTGACCTGTTGGTGCGAGCATTGCCCTGCCGTTTGTTCAGTACAGTGACTTCCGACGACGGTACAGCTGGCATCAGACATTAAAGCGGCACAGTTACCGTTACTGGCTGGCGTCGTCAGATAGGTATCGGTGTACTGCCAGCAGTCGCTGTGAACGGTGTAGGTCTGTCCGTTCACGGTGGTTGTTCTGTCGCCACCGCCCACCGTGCATTGCGTGCTGATTAACTGGCCACCCACGCTCTGGTCATCACACGCCTGTTGAACGTTGGTCTGGGGTTGATACGTTTGTACGGTCGTGACAGCCGTCATGCTGAGCGTCAGGGACGCAGATCCGTTACCAAAACCACTAATGATGCCGTCAAGGAAAGTCGTCTGGTGATTCACTGACCCAATCGTTAAAGAAAGCGTGACTGTCTCTCCCTGATTCATGTGATAGCCAGAAACAGACAGATTCTTTTGCGTTGTCCCCGAAATCCTGTCCGGTACAACCATTGAGTCCCCTAACACGCTCCATGTCACTGTCCGGGCCAAATATCCCGACATATTGAAATTAGCCAGTTGAAGGTCGCCGGTAAAAGGTGCGATGAAGGTCGCATAAACCGTCAGATTGTCGCGGGAGTAGGTGAAGTCCCCGGTATTTATTACCGCTGTCTGATTGGTTTGCGTCGTCACATACGTCCCGCCTATCGTGACGGCCCGGTTACAGCTTTGGGTCACCGCCACATCTTTGTCGCAGGTGTAATTCTGGAAGGTGCTTTTACTGACGACTTTGTCCGTACACTGGTCATAGGTGCCGTTGACGACCGTGCCGGCAGTACTCTCAGCATCCTTGCCGTTGGTAATGAACGGTGCCTTGGGGTCAATGGTCACCGCCGGATTGGTCGTGCCGGAGCTGATAACAGCCTGCCCGGCATTGTTCTGGCCGAGTTCGGTCTGTCCTTTGTCACTGATACCGCCGTCCCCACCCTGCACACCCCCGTAATAACCGCTCTGCGACGGATTGGCGGTGTACCCTGGAATGACGGTCGAGGGTGAGGTGTTTTTCATCCCCGAGGTGCCCTGACCGCTGTTAGATTTTCCGTAGCTGGAACCGGCGTTGTAGGCATCGCTGACGGCATCGGCCTGTGCCCCCTGGGCACACAGCAGCAACAGTGACAAAAGCAATCGCTTCATTATTTCCCCTCCGCCGTTTTCAGCAGCTGTGTGGCCGTGGTCGCACAGTCTCCCCGGCGCACGACTTCTTCGAGTGCCTGCTTAACCGGCAGGCTGCCGTAAAGCACGTCATAGTTGCCCTGGCAGGTGACCACCAGGGCGGGCACAGCCTTGATGCCGTATTGCTGATACAGCGTCGGATCAATTTGCACCCCCGCCTCTTTGTCCTTCTTGGAGAGATCAAACATCACCGAGGCCGTTTTGCGAAAATCGTTATCTAGCAGGCCACGCAGCGTCGCCGGTATACCAAAACGGCGGGCATCGGCGAGCATGGGCAGTAACCCTTCTTCCGGAATGCCCAGGCTCACAAAATAAAGCGCTTGCGGCGTGGGCCGGTCAGCGCTGTTCTGGTCAGCCTGGGACGCGGCAATTTCGTTTTGCAGCTGAGACACCTTATTTTGCTGTGCCGGTGGCAGGGTAATGTTCATGCCCTTCAGCTGCGCCTGGAACTGCTCAAGCTCGGTTTGTTTTTGTTTCATGTACGCCATATCACCGGCGGACACGGTGGGCTGCTCGGCTGCCTGCACGGATTGCGCGCAGAGCAGCGCGGCGCTGAGCGTCAGCACCGTCATCAGGGGTCTGTTCATAGAAGGTCCTTACAGATAAGCGCAGTTACGCTTTCGCCACAGGAGGTAGCCGAAGTTCTTTTTGGATGTCGGGGCGTTATGTACCGAGCCCCACAGCTGCGTGGTCGTGCCAAAGGGGTGGCAGTCGCTGGCTTCGGGGTACATGTTGACCATCTGATATCGCCAGCGGGATTTCGGGATAATCGGGGACGGATACTCGTAGCACACCGCCACGTCCGCCCCGACCGTCTCCATCACGAGTCCCTCCCGATGCAGTTTGAACGCCATCCGTTCGCTGACCAGTACGGACGCCTCAAGCGGCGAAAACTCGTTGCTGGTGTAGCCCGTGAAGGGGTACATCGACCCCTGCGCACCGGCACACCAGAACAGCGGATCCAGCGGTACACCGGCGGTAGAGGCAATCGAGTCGGCGGCGCAGGCCCCCTGTGCCAGCAGGTTAGAGAACAGGCTCACTTCCGGGTTGATGATCATCGACAGCGTGCTGTCATTCCACAGCGGGTCAACCTCGGAAAGGTAAGCAATATCCATGTCGCCGGTCTGCATGCAGCCGGTGCTGGTGATGATATTCAGCCAGTAAATCAGCGGATATTTATACCAGTGCACATGGTAGAACGCGCCGGGTGACGGCTTGTCACTCTGCCCGCCGGTGCCAGTTCCTGTCCGCCCGAGGTCAATTTTAAACCCGCCCATATTGACCATCACGCCGGGTTCACGGGTGACGTCTGTGAGGGCTACCGGTTCCCAGAAGCCGATGGCCAGCCCCAGTCGGTAAAAAATGCCGTAAGGGCACAGCTGGATAGGCGATGCCGGATTGGGGGTGTCCGGGTGTGAACCGGAAGCCAGCTGAATGCTGCCGAGCGTCATGGGAAACAGGCATTTCCAGCAGACGTCACTGATAGGGTTTACCCAGCGACCGTCTCCGGCGTTCGTACTGGCCGCCTGTGCCGGCGTGCACAGGAAGGCCGTCCAGATTAAGGTAAGGCAGAGAATGAGCTTGCGCATTCGTCCTCCGGTTCCCTGACAACCGGCATAACCTTCCCGCCCGGCCGTTCACAGCTGTCAATCAGCTGGATATGAAACGTCGGTGTGAGTAATTCGATAAATGCAAATAATCTCATGCTTATTCAACCTCCTGATAAGGTGAGAAAGAGGCCACGTATAATCCGCGCTGACGTAATCGCCTGAGCATCCGGTGCACCTTCTGTGCACTTTCACCGGCAGCGATCTCCATCCGGATTTGGACAATTTTCTCGTCGTGTTTGATGTGGGCAGGAAGTGTGCCAATCCAGGTGTCAAGCAGCAGGTTAGCCAGCTGTGTGAGCACGATTTCAGGCACAGTGATTTCGAATCGGGGGTTGGTACTCAGGAAAAGTCCGTGGTCTTTAAGCAGGTGCTCCAAATCAAGGGCCATCGCCAGATAAAGCGCCTCTTCCTGCCCGCCGCTATCCGCCCCGCCTTCATGCCGACCGATAACGCACGTCAGTAAGGGCTTCAGCCACGATTTAATCAGGTTCACAATGTTCGCCCCGGACGCGTCCGTCGGTCAAAAGACAGGGGGGAAAGGAAGAGGAACCCATAAGGAGCAAAAGGATCCGGTGGTTTGTCATGATGTATGTCAGCGTTTCCATCACACACTCCTTTCTTTAGACAGTGGGCCGTGACGCTGGAGTACCGTGCGAATATCGTGCTCATTCAGTGATGCCAGAATCAATGAGGTGCGAAGTTCGGCGCTCAGGGCCAGCAGCGTCTGCAAAGCCGCGCGGATAACCACCGATTCGGTGTAAAGCGGGTGTTCTTCGGTCATGGCCCGCAGGCCGTTTTTATCGGTGTCGCCAAGCCGCACGGTGGTGGCAAAGCGTTTGATATTATCCGCGTCGTGATTGTCTTTAACGCAGTGATTCATTTCAGTGCCACCTCCTCGACCTTGAGCGTCCTGTCGTCGCGGCTGATACGTACCGGCGTATGCTCGAAGCCAAATTTTGTTGTCAGGGTGCCGTACTGGTCGAAGTACACCGGTTCATCCAGCGCATTGCTGCTGTCCCGGATATTGCCGTTCACCAGAATGACTTTGAAATTAACCTGCCCGGCCAGCTGCTGTTTCACCCACTTCATCTGCGCGGGGTTGTCGCCGTCAATGAAGTACAGGGTTTCGCTAAACGGCACTTTATCCAGCGGATTGATCTGATCACCGGCACGGGCGATCACGTTACCGCGCATATCACGAATAGTTTCACGCACGGTAAACGTCGGGTCATAGTGCAGCGTGCGGTCGGCTTTCGCCGGGGTCAGGCCCACTACCGGATCGGGACGAACGGCGTGGGCTTTCACCCGGGCTTCGGCTTCGCGCTGGATCCTGTCCATCTCACCGCTGTCTTTCATGCCCTGCAGGCGCTGACCGATAAAATCCAGCAAGTCAGGCTCGGCTATCGGAAACAAATGACCAATAGTGCCGAGATCCTTTGCCCCTGCTGACAGGCTGAATAAGCCTGCCAGCAGGCAGATAACCCACCGTGATGTCATGGTGCCTCCTGCATGCGGTGGGCAATGTCCGCCTGGATCTGAGGCGTGATGTCCAGTACGGGCATCACCACCGCCGGCGGCACCAGGATCAAGTCATCGTGCGCCTGCTGCCAGTCGTTCAGGCTGGCTTTAAGTGCCTGATCAAACCGGGTGGTCAACACCCGTGCGCTGTTCTCATCCAACTGTTTTTTAGCCGACTGCTGCATAAACAGATCGATAGTGCCCTTCATGTCAAAGACCACCGTCCGTCGCTGAAATTGTTGAGCGACCAGTGCGCTGATACCGGCACACACCGTGACCAGCAGCAGTGTCAGCAACAGTGCCACCGCCCCAGCCCGCACGAATTTCTTGTGGAAAAAACCGGCCTTACTGGCCGGTGTTATGCTGATGCTCTGCCTGACGTTTTGCGCATCGATATCGGTTTCATTCACGGTTGATTTCCTCGGTTTCTTTCACACTCAACCCTGCCCAAATTTCCAGCTCGCGGATCTCGTCCTGATACATGTCAGGTTCACAGGCCAGCAGGTAGGCCGCCTCTTCACTGGTGGCCCCCGCATCCTGCGCCTCGCTCATGTATTGGAAATCCTGCCCGCGCGTACTGAACATCGCCCGCGTGACCGGATCGACGAAAACGCGATGGAAGGAACTGTTTTCCCCGGTCGAAATCATCACCGAACTGAAGCCCGTTTCTTTCGCCGGCTGGAAGCCGCGAATGACCTGCGTTTCCAGCTCGGTAAATTGGTCAGGGTTGGCATTGAGGTAGGTTTTAAAGGCTTTGGCATCCTGCAACAGCGTCACCTTCGTCCCGCTACAATCCCAGGCTGCGGCCGCCGCCGGCGGTGCGGCCTGGTCTTTGGTACCGGTGAAGTCCTTAATCCCCTGTGTGATGGTGATGAAGGCCCCACGGTGACGACGCACCGTCCGGTAGCCGGTTTCGATAAAGCGTGCGGCATGCGGGTTAGAGCCGCTGAAAAGACGCCAGGCTTCGTCGATAATGGCCACTTTTTTCAGGTCACGCGGCGAGTGGTACATTTTTTCCTGTATGGCCAGAATGAGCGAATACAGGATGGCAGACAGCAGGTGTGGCTGGTTTTCCAGGCTCAGCAGCTCCAGCACGGCAAAGCGTGTTTCGCCATCGAGCGTCGGATTGTCGGAGTTAAAGTATTCTCCGTTCGCCCCCCAGGTACACCAGCGGTCGAGCAGCAGAACCAGCTCGTTAATACGGTCACGGATGGTCGGCTGGGAGTCGTAAGTGGTCGTGACTTCTCGCGAAATCATGTACGCCACCACGTCATCAATTCGGGCTTTGTTGGCTTTCGCTTCCCAGGCCGCGACCACGCCTTTTAGCAGAATGGTTTCGCTGACCTTATCCAGCGGCTCGTTAGGGCTGGCCAGTACGGTCAGCAGGCCAGTGATGCCTTCTGCCGACTCTTTAATGTCCACCACGTTAGCAAAGGGATTAAAGCGCAGGGTGGCACCGTCCAGGTATTTCCCGCCGGCTTGTTTACAGAAGTTTTTGTAGCTCGCCCCCATGTCGATAACCCAGGCGAAGCCGTGGGAGTTCAGCACCTGCCGCAGGATTTCCTGAATAAAGAAGCTCTTGCCCGCGCCGGTGGTCCCCGTCACCGCAATGTTGTAGTTGGTGCTGCCACTGGTTTCGCTGAACATATCGAAAAATGCCAGCTGGTTACGGTAGGTCGGCAACGGACTGCCTATCGGTGACATTTGCCGCTCAGCCACCACCGGCATCAGGTTGACGGCGTTAAAGCTTTTACAACGCAGCGTCGAACCCATCACCACCATGTCTTCCCACAGCCCCTCCTGCATCATGAAGGGGAAGGAGCTGATCCAGTTTCGCAACTGCTGAAAGCGCGGGGCGGAGATTTCCAGATCATTTTTGCGAAAGACGTTGATGGCCGCCAGCTCACACGACTGTTGTTCGCTGGCGTCATCCGGCGTGAACAGGGTCAGGTTCAGCGAGAAATTGCACATGGCAATTTCGTTACTGGCCAGCCCCTGCCGCAGGTCTCGCCATTCCTCATATGCCCGCTGGGTGCCGGGGAACAGCTTGGCGTAGGACGTGCCGGCTTTCTTACCCAGGTCCTGCTCTTTACGAAACGCGTCGTTCTGGCTTTTTACCTGATCTTCCACGGATACCGTCCAGCTGAGGATGAACGGACAGGGAATACCCAGATCGGGAAAACGCATGTTCTGCAGATTGTCTGACGCCTGCCAGAGCGCAAACCTCGCCGGGGCTTTAGTCAGCTGCATATTCACAATACGAGTACTGGCGACGGCGGTATCGCGGCTGTCCCCGAGGATACGGTCCTCCGGCTGACGCGCGGTGGTAAGCCGCAGATAGCCCGGACGCACTTCCATTTCGGTACTGTGATCGACGCACTGGCGGTGCAGTTCCTGGTCGGTGTTCCAGTGATCAGGACTGCGGGTCACCTGCCCAGGCCGGTAGTTAAGCTGCTCCCGCATGACCGACAGGAATTCCGGGGCACCGACGCGGCGGGTTTCCATATGGGCGGACATCAGAGAGACGCGCAGCGTCTCCCGCAGCTGCACAACGGAGTCCATTGCCCGGATACCGCCTCGCCCTGAGCGGGCATACACCAGAAATACGCGGTAGTTACGCAGATAAAGCGGGTATTCTCGGTCGTTACTGAGCCCCTTCAGAGCCGCCCGCTCCCAGTAGGCTTTGGTGATGGCGTTAAGCGGTTTTGACATGCTGCCTTTCCACATGTCCTTGCTGAGACCATTGTCGAGCATCTCACCCACGCACTTACTGGCCACCATCAGCACAGTAATTGGCGTTTTGCGGGGCATTTTTTTGCGCAACAGGTCATCGAGAGCCTGCACAACTTGTTGATTGGCCCCGGCCAGCGGGGCCACTTCCATGATGAAACCGATGGATCGACTGTTGATAAACAGTTCAGTTTTTTCATCATACATTCGGTAGGGCAACAGGCTGGTGATGGACGGATAGCTCAGGCTTTGCTGCAACATGTCAGCCGCCGTCTTTGCCCCGCCTTCATCTTTACTACCGGCAAAAATGTTAGCCAGCTGGTCTAACCAGGAATCGCTCATGACGCCCCCATTTTTTCAATGCGTTGTGGATAACAAAGAGGATGCGGGGATGACGCAGGCACGGGCTGCGCGTCAATAAATTCGGGCGTTAAGGTCCGCTTCATTGGCCTCATTCCCCTTCACTGATCACGCGAAAATCTGCATCCCAGCGGGATTTGTTCTTCACGAACTCGACCACTGCGGGCTGATGGAAGCTGTCTTGCTCATCCACCCAGGGGGCGATCCACAGACGCTGCGTGGCATCGGGAATACGACGGGCGTCCACCTGTCCCGGACCGGCATAGTCAGCCGGCGTAATGGGGCGGATGGCCGAGAGAGAGCGGGTGTTACTGCCTGCAACCGGAATGGTTGACGCCCGCAGCATGGCGTCGTTATTGGATACTGGCGTGCCGGCTATCGGCCGGGGGGCCAGGCCGGCGACGCTGATGGGGCGATCGGGAGACACGTTGGGTTTGATGTTTGTTGTGGAAGCCAGTGACTCAGCGGCAGGCTTTGGGACGGTTTGCGCCTCCGCCGTCAGGTCGTCCAGGCTTTTGCCTTTGGCGGCCAGGTGACTGGCGTCTGACATGGACAGGCATTGATCAGTGGCTGTCTTGTTACAGTCGAAATCGGAATTCATACCGGCGCAGCCGGTCAGCATGCCGCACAGCAGCACGGCAGGAAGGACTTTGAACATGGTGTTTACTCCGGATGCGGCGATGCCGCCTTTTGTGAAAGAAAAAATGAGTGAATGGTAGGCAGTGCAGTGGGGGGACTTTCTGTGTTCTGAATTACGGGTGCGCGATTCTTAGGTTAACGGGATAGAACATATGCGGGAATTGCGGGCAGAGGGCCGAACGTTTCTTCATATCGTTGCACCAGGCGGCGGAGCGTATATGCTTCTGTTTCCGTTTTCTTGAGGCTTTGACGCAAATGGTCACACTCGCTGGCTAAGCGAGATTTTTCCCTGACCGCTTTTCGGACGACCTTTTTAGCGCCCTCTGGATCAGCAAATTTCGCCAATGCATAAGCCAGCATATCCAGTTCAAAACGCAGGTCTGCCGGATGTTGCCAGAACGGCGACAACTGGTGACCCAGATACCCGCATGCGAGACAGCCACAAATATGACCGGCCTTCACCCTGACGTGTCCGCGCGCGTTCACCCACAGCAGTCCCCAACGGTCGGGAAGATCATTAAGGTCGATCAACCCTTCCGGACAAATGTAATACCGGTAAGTGCCCATGCCCGTTATCTCGCCACTGCGGTGGGGTTTTGCCCGGTCAGCCAGAAAATCAGAGCGGCTGACCTTGGACTCCACCACCACCGAACCGCCGTCAAACCCCCACCGGTACGCAAAGACATCTGCTCGCTCACCACCGTACAGTCCGCCTACTTCCGTTAATGCCACCTGACAGCCGGGGCCATTACCGCTCGCCGGACGCTTACACCACTTCGCCGCAATCGCGTTCAGTTCGTTATGTGTCATACGCCAAAAACCTCGTATAACTTTGCCACCACTCCCCCCGTTAACACGCAGCAGGCTTCTATCAAAAAGAGGGCGTTGATATCGTCAGAGTTTAATACGGGGAGACGCCAGGCCACGATGATCCAAAAGGTAAAACCCAATAGGCCCAACACCAGGGGGAACCCGAGTGCAGTCAGAATGATTTTTCCGTTGAATGATTTTCGTCTGGCGGCGAAAAAAACACTGACAAGATAAATACCCCCCAAAAGCAGCGTGCACCGCCATATGCTCCATTCTGCCCGTATATGAGCGAAATGATTGATAGCGGCCCAGCCGCCAAAATAGGCGATAAACGCCAGGACAAGAATGGCAAAGGGCCACAGGTTGTTTTTGCTAATAAACGTCATTCATCCCACCTTACAGCAAGCATCCCCATGAGAATGAGCCCATAAGAAATAGCACCGGCGGCATAAAAAAAACCGGCCGTCACCATATCTGTATAGGGATGCCAGAGTGCAATGCTGCATAGCACAAAACCGATGAGATAGAGCACCCAGGGGGCGATAAAAAAGGCAATCTCAGGGTACAGCTCTTCCCTTGACTCATCGTAAGCCAGTGCCCACGCCACAATGATCAAAAAACAGGTGAGCATGGCGATCACCCGCCACATGATCCATTCAGCAGGCATGACCCCGATGTGCATCAATTTTGCCCAGCACCCCAGTTGGGTAACCAACAACAGCACGAAGATCACAAATGACGGCCGGTACAACGCCTTAACCGCTCTCATTACGCGCTCCTCAGTTGATGGTGTCGCCCAAATGCAGCACTCTGGCCTGACGCAAAACGTCGTCTGGGTTACGTTGGCCACGGCGCTGCAACAGGTTGTTTTTACTCAGCTTCATCACGATCCCCTTATTTCATCTGGTTAATACTGCACGAGTTGAAACATTCGGCCCCCCACGGCACTCATCAGTGAAATAGCGCAATGCGTCATTAAAATTTCGTTAATCTGTGATGGGCCGAGATGAGGTAATTTCCAGGCGACAAAGGCAGACATCACAAACAAGACAGCCATCACGCCCCAGAGCGCGGCCATCATGCAGAGCGTATTGATGACCGAAAAATCAATCGCGCTGCCATAAATCAGAAACAGATAAAGTGCGCCGGCAATGAGGGCAAAGCGCCAATCACTCCAGTCGGCCTGTGTTGTATGGTGTAATTCGTATGCCCAGACGCCATAAAATCCGAGGGTTATCAGACAAAGGATGACATAGGGAATACGGTTGTTTTTACAATCACTCAGAAACATCATGTTCTCCTCAAAAATCCGGATTGAGATTTCCCAACCCATTGGCTGGCTGCGTCGCATTCCCGGCGTCGGCATCAGACTGGCCGTGCTCAAGTTTTTCAATGTCACTGAGCAGTGCCGACAACTCGCAGGATGACGCTTTGCGCTTCCAGGCCTGGCGGTAACGCACTTTTAATGCGCCGAGCCGGATACGTTGTTCCCGATTTTTCACCACACACCCCCCTTTTTATGCCGCTGCTCCCCGCCCCAATACCCGTACACGCAGCGTTTCCGGTGCCCGACGCCCGCAGACCGGCACCCGTACAACCTGATTCATCAGCGTCAGCATCAGCATGGCTCGCCTGGCTCCGTTGGGTTCGTCCCAAACGGCTTCCAGCCCTTCAAACACCCCGCTGAGAACCTCCACCCGGTCACCGTGCATCGGCATCGTCGGTGCAGGTGACAGGCAGTCATGGGTTTTCAGCCGCTCCACCACCTCATCGGGCACCACTGATGGCATGCCGCCAAAACTGATTAATGACGACACACCTCTTGTGCTTTTGATGGTGGTGGTGTGAATGACCTCCGGATCAAAACGCACGAAGATGTAACCGGGGAAAAGTGCCTGAGGTGACACCGTTTTAATCTGCGGGCTGCCGAGTAACATGGGGGTGATGACTTGTGCCGTATAAAGCGGCAGGAAACATGTCACCCCCTGATTGTCCAAATGCTGTTGTGCGCGTTTTTCCTGTGCATACTGCGTCTGTGCAACGTACCAGTGTTCCATATCCCGTCCCCCTGTCAGTTAATGGTATCGCCCAGTTTCAGCTGGCTCGCCTGACGCAACACGTCATCAGGATTGAGGACAGCAGCGCGGGTGACGTTATTCACCTGCGTGGATGCATTACCGGCCACCTGCTGCACGTTGTTCTGTGCGTCCCCTTTTTTGTCTTTATCCGCTTCAATGTCTTCAATGGTTTCCAGCCGGAAGCCCTGCTGGAAGACCACGGTCACGCTGTTACCCGCGCCGATATCAATTACCGGGTGATACTGCTCAGCCCGTTTTATCCAGTACTGGCTGAGCGTGTCAGCCGCCTTGCTGGCACCGCCCCCAATCCCCTGCTTAAACACGTCGCCGGCACCCACTGACGCCGTAGCCCCCAGTCCGACTGACGGCGTGGCGGCTGACTTGATGCCTTCCCCGAAGCCAGAGAGCAGCCCTGCCATACCGGCGTAGCCGATGATCTGACCATTACGCATCACCGGCTTGCCGCGAATACCCTGCTTGCCCTGATATGCCACATGTCCGTCAAACGGCATGTCGATATGCTTGCCGTTTTTCAGGATGCAGCTGATGTTTTTGGTTCTGACCTCACCGCGTTCGCTGGAGATGTCCCCCCAGATTTCGCCGGTGACGCGGCACTGGTCCATGTTGTAGGTTTTACCGTTGGGCATGGAGACATCACCAATCAGGGTGATGACCACGGGAGAGGTGTTTTGCTGACCGGTCACGCTGGCGTTGGCATCCGCCCCTTCAATCATTACCGCTTCCGAGAAGGAGCCGGACGGTATCCACGGCAGTTTGGTTTTTTTGGCCTGCAGTGAGGTATAGCTGAAGGTTTTACTGGTCATGCCTCCCAGATGGCCCGAGCCGGTGCCGGGGTAAAAACCGGCACCCTGCCCCTGACCTTGCCCCGGATAGCCCTGCCCGGCACCCGGCCCACGGTTGGGGTCGGTGACGTTCCACTGCGCGGGGCTAGCAGGGCCGGTGGCAACCGGGCCGGTCGTGCCTGCACCGGGGCCGTTGGCTGGCCCGGATGGCGGTGCGCTGGCCACAGGCGACGCCTGCGGCTGACTTTGCAGCTTACTCATGGCGTCCATGATTTTGGAAAGCTGTTGCTTGAGGGCTTCATTTTGCTGCTGCTGGTCGGTTTTGAGCTGGTTCACGCTGCTTTCCAGCGCCGACGTTTTGTTTTGCTGCTGAGCCAGCGCCGCAGTCGCCAGGTTGTCGGTAAAGGAGCTGGTGACCACGCCGCCGGTCATATCGACAGCTTTGGGTTTGGTCGGGTTCTTCAGTTCTGCCTGATGGTGGGTGTATGCCCATATCCCGCCCCCGACGCCGAGAGCCACCGCGACACACACGCCGGTTACGACCCACTGTTTGCGGCGGGTCGTGGTGTTGATGTTACTCATACCCCGCCCTCCGTCGCCGTGGAGAAGATAACCCACACGTACCCTTCACCGCCGGCATAAAGGTTATGGGTGGACAACATCACGGCACGGACACCCTTCTGCCAGAACTGTTTCTCTGAAAGCGATCGCGTGATGTAACCGGTGTTCTTCATGCGATAGCGCATGACCAGCAGGTGCGAGCCAACCAGCTGACGTTCAGGTGTCAACAGGACGCCCGGCAGCGGATTGTAGGCGGGTCCGCGCGCCGCTTTGGCTTCGATATAGTTGTCAGGTACGCCGCCGTTCACCACCGTGCGGGCCACGCTCACCAGCGTTTTCTCCCACGGCTGGCTTTCTTCCCAGGCTTTCGCATCCGGATTAGCCTTCATCGGCACCGACGCAGGGATAAGGTGCAGCGTATGTCCGCTGCCCGGTTTTGGCGTCACGTCAAGAGAGGCGCCGATACCGCTGGCCGTTTCCAGAAAGAGCGTGAAGTTCTGACCGGTCAGCGGCGTGATAAGCAGTGCCCCGTCTTCGGTGTTTTCCTGGGTAAAGGCACCGTCGGGACCGGTGACGCGGGTGATAAGCTCACCCTCAATGACAATTTTGTTCGGGCTGGTATTGCTCAGCTGCGCTTTCAGGTGCGCATCATTTTCAAATACGGTGCCCGCCGGGCCGCTGACGTCGGCCATCGCAGCCGGTACGAGGCAGAGGCCGGCGACGAACGCGGCAAGAAGTCGTGCTTTCATGCGGTTATCCCTGATGCTGTTTTGACACGGGTTGAGAGGGCTGCACTTCGGGGAAGGCGGTCAGACGGATAATGCCGTCCACATATTTCACGTTGAGCCGGTAGGCTTTATGCACATCGGGGATGTCTAACTTCAGGCTGCCGTTAGAGGTACTGGCAGAGAGCGTGCCGCTGACGATGATGTCACCGGTCGCGGGGTCGAACGCTTCATCCTCGATGCGAAACACCGTGGAAATGCCGTTTTTCTTGATGTAATCCGCCTCGACGGCCAGCGCTTTTTTCAGCTCAGACCGGGCTTCGGGCGGCACCCAGCGCAACAGGGCGGCGTGCTGACTGTCAACGGTGTCAGGCGTCACGCTCAGGCGTAAGTTAACAAACGAGCGCACCAGCATGTTGTTCAGGTTGGCATCCCCCTGCGACGCGTCGGAGGTGAATGACCGGTCAAATAACATCGGGGTGGTGATGGTTTTTTGCGTGGTCGCAAAATGCCAGGCCATGGCACCGGTGATGCAGGTGCCCACCAGGCTCAGAGCAAGGAGCGAACCGAGTGACGCCAGAGCCAGCAACGTCACCCGGTTTCGCGTTTCTTTCACTTGATACTTCATCGTTTCTTCCTTCGGGCAGGGAAAAGGCGCCACTCGAAAGTGGCGCATTCGCTATTGCATCCAGTGACGGTTGCCTGAATCAGGCACCCGCCTGAACTGCACCCGGAAAAGCACCGTTGGCAGATACCAGTAAAGAAGGTTTAAGAGCCACCATGAGCCCTGACCTTTTTTAAGGTGTCGGATAAGCAGCCAAAGGACGGCACCCACGCACAGCATCACGATAAAAATGTCGCAGAAGAACCCCGTCACCCCACAAGCAAAAAGCACAAAGGCTTCCTCGGGTGGCAGTCCGGCAACGCGTTTTTGCTGATTGAGGGTTTCCGGGAATCGATATTTCAACGAGTCCTGGTCCATAGAAGGAATTAATTGATGAGGGCGAAGAAAGCGCGGGTGATAAGGATGAGCATAATAAGGCCGGCAAATACCATCGGGTTACGGGTTTTAATAAAACCGGTCACCGACACGATAATTTCAGCCACATATAACACCCATTCCACCGTCGAGCCGTGACCAAAAGTATCATTGGCATCCGCTTTTTGCGTAGCCATTAAATCTGTTGCGTGAACCAGGTGGGGAGAAATAACCACCGCGAGGGCCAGTGCAAAGAAAATAAGAGTTCGCCGGGCGGCGGGAGACTGCGGAATAATAGGTTTAACACGACGAGAATAAAAAACATTAAAGTTAAACTGGAGAGTGCCGATAACCCCCCTCTGGAGATTATGTCCCCCTTCAGGCAAAGCTACCGCTACCCCTTCCGTCATACCGGAATCGGTCATCACTGATTTCATTATAAAAAACCTCGATTTGAGTAATAAAAATGTCAGCGTGCGTAAACAGACGTAACGCTCCCCTATCTTACATTGAGTCAAAAAAAAAAAAACTGTGACGCAAGTCACAGTTTTTTCGGTTTCTAAGATATTTCTTATCATTCACCGGTAGTAGGCTCACACTCTCATTTCCTGTGTTATTTCAATCAGGCACAAAAATATGAAAGTAAAAGAGAAGATATACGAACGGCGCGGCCGTCCGAGAAAATATACAATGGGCGAAGTGCGTTACCGCGTACTCTGGGCGCCTGAAAATCTGCTACTGGAGTTGCGTATTGCCGCCCGCGTTCGCGGGGTAAGCATGAACGATGAGGTGGTGGGCCGGCTGATTCAGTCGCTGGATTTCACCCCGAAAAAACCCATTATTAAAACGGAAGAGGGAGAGCGGTTATTAGCCCTGGCCCGTTTGTTTGATGAGTTTATTCAGTCGCACCTGGATATGCTGCGGGAAAAATATGCCCAGGAAGCGCCGGTGGTGGATGAAAATCGGCAGTTTGTGGCCGGTAAAATGCGGCGTTTCAGCAGCAGTTTTCCGGTGAATTTAAAAAAGGACATGGAAATCAGCGCACGGTTTAATCAGCGCAGTATGAATCAGGAAATCGTTCAGCGCCTGTTAGGGTCACTCAATTATTTCACTGAGCAGCAGTTGCCCGAAAATGAGGAAATAAAACGACTGCGTTCGCTGGCGATGCTGTTCGATGAATTCATTGTGTCGAAGGTGGCGGTAGCGGAGAACCCGTTAACGAATAAGGAAAATAACGAATCGGGATCTTAGTTATCCTGACAAGATATGCCGGGCAACCAGCCCGGCATAAACTTCACTCTTCTGCGATAAAATGTTTTGACTCTGACCTGTCTTCGGCGGCGCTCATGCCGGAGAGATTTCTGTCGAGTAGTTCCTCCAGTTTTTCATTCCCGCTCTCACCGCGCAGCTGCAAATACATTTCTGACATCATGGCCATCATAATGCTGATGCCTTCACGGCTGCCGGAAACTTTGCGTATTAAGTCCCGGTTAAACCCTTCCTGGTCAAAGCTATTTCCTTCTCCCTGGTGTTTTTTCACCATCAGCCCGATGTTAACCAGTTCATTGACCACGGAGGAAAAGTTCACCTCGCCGTGCGTGGCGCCGTTTTGCAACTCAATCTGCACCAGCTCCAGCACTTCCCTTTCGGTTTTTTCTTTGAAATAAATATTGCGTCTGGCCATCTCTTTTTCCTGTGTGTCCGGCAGGGATTTATTGCCGGTAATGTTCGCGTTATTTCCCGATGTATTAGTCAATCGCATGGGTAGGATAAAGCGAAAGGTGTTATTCTGTTGCTGGCGATTATTCTGCCGAAACTCAGTGTGTGTCAATACGGCACTGCAAATTAACATTGTCCGGTTTGGCTTGGGTGTGTTAATCCGGCACCGTGGAAGAATTTCATGTGTGTGAATCAGGCACCGCATGCCGTTTTAGGCGTATTCGCCAGCACTGACGGGTATTTTGATGTGTGTTAATTAGGCACCACCTCAATTATAATGGTGTGTTGATTAGGCACTACACACCATTAGGTGATATTTAATTTATTGATATTTAACTAAACACACTATTATCACACCATGCAGTGCTGGTTAGGGTGCCGGATTGACACACTATCAGGCACTGTAATCACACACAATACGGCACTTCACTAACACACCATCCAGCACTGCAAAGTGTGCTAATTAGCACACTCTTTCAGTGACACTTGTAAAATTTCATTAAAAATTACAGTTAACATCATGAATTACAACAACAAAACTGCAAGATGAAATCTTGCGTGGGGTGTGATGTAAGTTGTAAGAAAAAGCGGCCTGGTGAAATATCCCTATTCTGTTGATTTATTTAATTCCGTGGTGACATCAGAAGGCGTTCGCAGAGCGCCCTGTGCGCGTCTGTAACTAATTATCTTGCATCGGGAAAGGTGAAAGCGTATTTTCGCCAGAAATCACGCCGCGCTTATCCGGCGCATTCCTGGGGAATATAAAATAATGAAATGGTATGCTCTGCTCACGCTGGCGGCGGTGTTTTCTGCCCAGGCCAGCCCGGAAATGTGTTTTAACAAAGCGGGACGCGATTACGGTATTGATCCCCTTTTGTTGACCGCAATTTCAATAAAAGAGTCGCGGCTGAGAATGGACGCCATCAATGACCGTAACCGTAATAAAACAGAAGATGTTTGCGGCATGCAGGTTAACAGTTCACATTATGCGGCGCTGCGAAAATTTGATATTACTCGTGAACGGTTACTGAAAGAACCCTGTACCTGTATTTACACCGGTGCCTGGGTACTCGCACACAATTTCCGGGCTTACGGTAAAAACTGGGACAGCGTCGGCATGTATAACACCGGTCCGTCACCGAAGCTCATCGTGCAACGACGCGCCTACGCAACCGCTATTAAAAATATATATCGCATCCTGCTGGCCACACAAATGATTCAAAATAAACAAATCGCCCAGCGTGACGAAAATCCGCTTCTGGCCAGGTCAACGGCATCAGCCAATACAGACACTAAAGCAAACAATCAATAATGTAACCAGGAGGCGTGCGTATACGTTTTTTGATTTTATGACGCGGGAAGGGAAATAACTCTTGGGAATAATCGGGGAATTATGGGAAATATCCGGCGTTCTTCAATAGCGCCGGATGGATAAAGCGCTACCATTCAAAAACATCGTACCCGTCAAGAGTATCAGCGTCCGGGTCAAAACAGATCATCCCGATTTGGTGTTGTTTGCGCATACAAAAAACCAACGTCCTCACGGGCTTTGAAATCCCCATGTCTTTTAATTTCAATACCGGATACCGGTATTCACGCAGCATTAAAAGATAGCCATAGCCGGTGTCAAATACCCAGGGGAATTTTTCGTTGACGTATTGCGATAAAATTTCTCCATCGCCCGGCGTTATATGTGCCGTGCTGCATGTCATGCCGTTAATCTTTTCCATACTGTTGACCTTATGCACAGGGAGAGCGAACACCCTCCCTAATTTAAATGCGGAGTGTTACGCCTTCATTTTTTTAAACTGTTCGGCAATCATCCACAGCGCCCGGTTTAATTTCACGTCTCCGTCAATACCGTTAATCGCACGCGTCGTGGTGCGCTTTCCTTTTTCGGTGCGGCCGATTAATCCCCCCCGGATCATATTTTCCTGCACCCGCTGAAAGGTCACCCACAAATCATTTTGGCAGTCTTCTCTGCGGCGCGGCATTAATACACTCGCCGGGGTAACGGGGATTTTTTTATCGTCTTCCCCGTAGCGATACATGAGCGCCGCCTGGGCAAACAGGTCTTGTTCATCCCGGTTGAGGGGCATGTCTTTCATGATATTCATGTGCTCCTCGACCTTGTCAAAGATGCCGAGCACCTCATACGCCCCCTCGATAACCTGCCCGGTCACATCGCCTTTGTGCGGAACTCTGACTTCGCCAAAGTCCTCACCGCACACCATGCCGTTCGCGCATACAAATCTGAAAATACCGGGCAGCATCTGATAACTGCTGCTGCCGTCGTGTGAATTGAGCAGGATAATTTCCGGCACTTCGCTGCCGGTGATTTGGCGCTCGCGGCGCAGGCGCAGCATGTGTTTGGTATGGCCTTTTCTGGCCTCATCCCGGACGCGGGTCTGACAGGCAAAGAACGGCTGGAAGCCTTCTTTGCGCAGGCTGTCGAGCAGCTCGATGGTGGGAATATAGGTATAACAGTCACTGCGGGAATCGTGTTTTTCTTCAGAAAAAACGCTTGGGACGACGCTGGCCAGCTCGTCATTGGTCAGCGGACGGTCGCGGCGGATCTGATTTTTGGAACCAAAACGGGAAGCTAAACGCATAATGATATCCTCGATGTTTGTGATGATGCTAAGTCAGTGATGGCGTGATGCAGGAAACACCGGACGGTAAGTTTCGCCGCCCGGTCACAATGGCTAGTCCTCTTCAAACAATTCATTTCGCAGGTCGCAGTAGGCGTTTGCACTGCGTACCAGTGCCGCGTCCGTCAGCGTCAGGCCCTGTTTTTCCGCCGCCTGTACAAAGGCCGGATGGTCTTTTTCCGGCAGACGCTTGAGGTACGCCATTGCGCTGACGATCAGGTTGTATTCATAGATTTCGGCGTGCAGGCCGCAGCCCTGATGGGCTTTTTCACTCAGGCGGGAAATGACCGCATCGGCGCGGATCACATCGAAGGGATGCGTTGACGAAATATCAGTGATAAAGCCGTCCATGCGCAGGGACGTGCTTTTCGCCCCCCATCTTTCGGAAGATTCAGGAGCGGCGGTCTTGACGTTTTGTGTGTGCATTCTTCAGGTCCCCTTCAGGTTAAATGTCATCTCTCGGTGAGTTCTTTCGCGGCAAAGGGCGAAGTAGCGACGACGCACGGGGGAACGCAAGGGCGCCGCAGGCGTGCATTTCACCCTTGCGTTAACCTGGGCGGCGGTGCTACACCCAGCCCTCCGCG
>NZ_JYDF01000084.1:0-9367 GCF_003263525.1 Rahnella sp. NRRL B-41462
CCCAACCTCCCCCCTTCGCAGGGGGAGGAGTAAAGAAAAACCTGCAGCTTTCGCAGGAGCAAAAGAAAACCCGCTTCAAACCACCACAACTCCCATCCTCTCACGCGCTTCTTCGTATGTCGGCATCGATGCCGCCGCGCCTGCTCTTTCCACACAAACCGAGGCGTAGGCGGATGCGAACTGCGCGGCTTCACGGAGTGTGGCGCCGGCGGCGAGTTGGGAGGCCAGCGCGCCGTTAAAGGCGTCACCTGCACCAGTGGTATCCACCGGGATCGCCGGACAGGCATGGATAATCTGCGTTTCGCCGTTGACTGAAAGCAATGCGCCCTGCGTGCCTAACGTGATGATCAGTGCCTGGATCCCTTTAGCGTGCAGCGCGTGGGCGGCGCGTTGGGCAGAGGGAATATCGCGGACTTCAATACCGGTCAGCAGCGTGCATTCCGTGGCGTTCGGCGTCAGTAAATCAACCTGCGACAGCAGATGGTCGGACACCGGCTGGAACGGCGCGGGGTTGAGGATAATGTAGGTGTCATTTTCCTTCGCGATGCCGATCAGTTTTTCAATCGCAGGCAGATTGTTTTCGAGCTGCGTCAGCAGGATATCAGCGGCGGCGACGGCCGGACGGCATTGTTCGACTTCTTCGTCGGTGACCGTCAGGTTGGCGCCCGGATCAACGGCAATCATGTTTTCGGCATCGGCTCCGGCGACATAAATCAGCGCGTTGCCGGTCGGGCATTCGCTGGTGGAGAACAACGTGACGGCGTCGAAACCGGCGCTGTCGAGATGGCGGCGGGCAAACATGCCGAAATCATCGCGACCAACTTTACCGATGTAATGCACCCGCGCACCGGCACGCAGTGCGGCGACCGCCTGGTTGGCGCCCTTGCCGCCCGCGCCCATCATGCTGTTGCGGGCAATCAGGGATTCTCCCGGTTTGGGGAAACGCGCCATGCCTGCGACGATATCGAGGTTGAAAGACCCAAATACGCATACCTTGCCTTTGTTCATGCCTCTCTCCTGAAGGAAAATGTTCCGGCGGCCAGAGCTGGCTGCGACGGAAAAACGCGCTGTGCGGCCAGACACGCGCCACGACAACCGGTCTCGTCGGTGACGGCGCTGAAATGAATGGTCAGGCCGTTCGCCGGATACGGGCTGCGCAGATGGCTGCGTAGCTGCTGTTCCAGTTCGGCCAGCGGGAAGTTTTCCATCGCCAGCACACCGCCGCCCAGCACCAGATATTCGGGATCCAGAATGTTCATTTCACTGGCGACGGTGCGCGCCAGTCGTGCCACAAATTCAGTTAAATCCACATGCCCGGCATGACGTACAAACAGGTCGGCGAACGGCGTTTGTGGCGCATGTTGCCGCGCCCAGCCGGTCAGCCAGTTGCCGGACGTCAGCGTCTCGACGCAGCCGGTTTTGCCGCAGGGGCAAAGCAACGGATTCCCCGCCAGCGGAATGTGCCCCAGTTCACCCGCACCGCCGTGCGCGCCGTGGTAAAAATCACCGTTGATCCACAAACTGTTGCCCAGCCCGGTGCCGAGATACAGCCCGACGGCGACGTCCGGCAGTGCGCTGTGCTGGGTTAAATCCCACCACATCAGATGGTTAACGTCTTTGTCCATCGCCACCGGCAGGTGTAAACGTTGCGAGAGCAGCGCCGCCACCGGCTGATTATCCAGCGCGGAGATAAACGGCAGCGACAGCACGGTCTGGCGGTCGCGGGACAATATGCCCGGCAGCCCGAGCATCACCTGCGCCACCTGATTATGCGGGTCCTGTTCCTGCAAATACGCCGTGATCAGGTTTTCCAGCCCCTGTAACGGATCGGACTGCCCCGCCCAGCTTTGGGTCGGGATTTTGTGGTAGCCGCGAAAATTTTGCTGGCTGTCCATCAGCATTAAACGGGTATTGGTGCCCCCGACATCCACTCCAAGAAAGTGCGGCATACGGCTCTCCTGCCCTCAGGCTGCGTGACGCGCCTGACGCATCTGATCGAGCATTTTGTCCCAGGCAACATCCAGATCGTTGTCCAGCGTGAACAGGCCGGAACTGCCGACGATCAGCACTTCCGCGCCCGCGCCCATCAGATCCTGATAGGTGCGCAGGTTGCAGGACCCGTCGATTTCGATCAGATAGCGGTAGCCTTTTTGCTTTTTGAGATCACGCAGTTGCGCGATTTTCTCCAGCATTTCAGGGATGAACGGCTGACCGGCGTAGCCCGGATCGACGGTCATCACGGTGATTTTATCCAGCAGATGAATGTAGTGCTGGATGTATTCCACCGGTGTCGCGGGGTTGAGCACCACGCCGACTTTTTTGCCCAGCGAGCGGATCTGATTAATGATGCGGAACGCGTCGCGGTTAATGGTTTCGGCATGCGGACAAATAAAATCGGCACCGGCTTTGGCGATTGGCTCGATAAAGTCAGCCGGGTTTTCCACCATCATATGCACGTCCAGAACCAGCGGCGTATGCGGGCGGATCTGCTCAATAAAGAACGGCGACAGCGTGATGTTTTTGACGTAATGGCCATCCATGATG
Source organism: Rahnella sp. NRRL B-41462 (assembly GCF_003263525.1). Taxonomy (NCBI): domain Bacteria; kingdom Pseudomonadati; phylum Pseudomonadota; class Gammaproteobacteria; order Enterobacterales; family Yersiniaceae; genus Rahnella; species Rahnella sp. NRRL B-41462. The sequence goes on from NZ_JYDF01000084.1 coordinate 2,545, forward strand.
TCGATGTGCAGCATGTCGGCGCGACGGTTCAGCACCTCGAGTTGCTGTTTAATGTCGATCAGGCTCATGCACATCAGCGACGGAGAAATTTTGTATTCCATGATGTTTTCCTAAGTCAGAGGCAATTTTAAAAAAGTGTTTAAGGTTGAGCCGCCCGCGCTTTGGCAGCGCTCATTCGCCCTGCCCTTTTTTGCAGATAACGGCTGCGGAAGAATTTCAGCGCCAGCACCACAATCAGTACCGCGCCCCACATCGCCAGGCTGAAATGCGGGCTGACGTTCATCAGATTCAGGCCGGTGGAAATCACCTGCAGGACAATCAGCGAGAGCACCACGCCCGCGACTTTGCCGAAGCCACCGTTGGGATCGGTGCCGCCGAGAATGATGGCCAGTACCGTCAGCAGCAGATACGAGTCGCCGTAGCCCATGCGCGCCGAGTTGAAACGCGCCATCATGATGAGTCCGGCAATCACGCATAACATGCTGGAAATCACGTAGATGGCGATCAGCACGCGGTGGGTATTCACGCCGCTGAAATGGGTGGCGTTGATGTTGCTTCCGCTCATGTAGATGTATTTACCGAGGCGGGTGCGCTCTAAAAACACCGCGATTAAGGCTGCAGTCAGCAGGAAGATAATCAGCGGAACCGGCACGCCGAGCAGGGTTTCCGCGCCGATAAAGCGCACGATGTCCGGCATACCGCTGATCGCCGCACCGCGTGAAAGGTAGATGCCGACGCCGTTCACCATGGTCATGGTCGCCAGCGTCACCAGAATCGGATGGGCGCCGACATACGCCACCAGCGCGCCGGTCAGCATGCCAATCACCAGCGCCAGAATCATTGCGCCAACCAGCGCCAGCGTCAGCCAGACCGCCTGCATCGCCATGCTGGCATCCGGCGGCAACCAGGTGAGAAACACCCATGCCATCAGTAAGCTGGTCAGGTTAGCGGTGGCGATAATGCACAGGTTCAGGCCGCCGCTGAGGATCGGGATAAACATCGCCAGCGTCAGTAAACCGAGTTCCGGCAGCTGGAAGGCGACGCTCATAAAGGTGGCGTCACTGAAGAAGCGCCCCGGCATCGCCAGGCTGAAACCGATGATCACCACCAGCAATAACAGCGATAATCCCAATGTCGTGCTATCTATTTTCAGGGAAGCGATTTTCAGGCGAGGCCGCGCATCGGGCTTCGCTTTAAGACTCACATTTCTGCTTTTTGCGAACATAGCGGTTTTCCTCAGGCGAAGCCGACTTCGGTTTCTTTGCGTTTCTTGTAATGGGTGACGGTGATGGCCGCGACGATCACCACGCCGATGACGATGTTCATGAAGTAGCTGGAAACGCCGATCAGGTTGAGGCCGTTTTTCAGCACGCCAATCAGGAACACGCCCATCAGGGTGCCGACCACGCTGCCTTTGCCGCCGTTGAGACTGGCACCGCCGAGCACTGCCGCCGCCAGTACATCCAGCTCGCCGCCGACCAGTGCATTCGGCACCACTTCACCGACGCGATACACCTGCACCAGCCCGCCAATCGCCGCCATCGCGCCGAGATATCCGTAAGCAAACAGATGCAGCAAACCGACGCGGATACCGATACGGCGTGCGGATTCCTGGTCACCGCCGACCGCAAATAACTGGCGTCCGAGATGGGTTTTGTTAAGCAGGATCCAGCTCAGTCCGGCGACCACTAACATCACCACCACCGGCAATCCAATCTGATAATGCTGCTCGCCGACGCTGAACGGCAGCACACGGATTGGCGTCGTCAGCCAGTCCGGCAGGTCGTACAAACTGGTGCCGTTGGTCAGCCACATCAGCATGCCAAACAGCAGCGACTGCATACTGATGGTGACGATGATCGACACGATGCGCAGGCAGTAGATCAGAATCGCGTTGATCATCCCGAGCACCGTGCCGATGGCGACCGCCAGTAAAATGCTGCCGGTCGGGCTGCTCAGGCCGTAGTGAATCGCCAGCGTGGCGATGAGGTACTGCACGACAGAAGCCACGGCGGCGAACGAAATATCGATTCCGCCGGTGACCAGCACCACGAACAGGCCGAGGGCAAAGATGCCGCTGACGGCGTAGCTTTCGGTCAGATCCAGCAGGTTCTGTAAAGTCAGAAACTGGTTGTTGAGTAAGGAAAAGGTGACGATCACCACCAGCAATACCCAGGCTAAATAACCTTCGTTGCTGGACGGGCGTAACCGGCTGAGCTTAAGCATTGACCGCCTCCGCAAGTTGTTGCTGGGTAATCGCGCCCGGCAGATATTCGCCAACCACCGTGCCTTCACTGAAATGCAGCACGCGGTCACAGTTGAAATAGACTTCCGGCACTTCGTCGGAAATCAGCAGGATGGAAATCCCCTCTTCCGCCAGTTGGTGGATCAACTGATAAATGCTGGCTTTCGCGCCGACATCGACGCCGACCGTTGGCGAATCGAGGATCAGGATTTTCGGCTGTGTCAGCACCCATTTCGCGAGGACGATCTTTTGCTGATTGCCACCGGAAAGGGTGGAAATCGCCTGTTCGGGACTGGCGACTTTGACGCCGAGTTTTTCGATCCACTGCTGAATGATCTTGTTTTTGCGGTATTCGTCGATCAGATGAAAACGGCTGCGCAGCTGATCCATGATCGCCAGCACGGTGTTGTCGCCCACCGATTGTTGCTGGATCAGGCCGAGCGTCAGGCGATCTTCCGACACATAACCGACGCCGGATTTGATCGCGTCTTCATGGCTGCGAAAACGCACCGGCTTGCTGTCGAGGTAGATTTTGCCGCTGTCGGGTTTGGTCATGCCGAACAGACTGAGTGCCAGTTCGGTGCGGCCGGAACCGAGCAGACCGCATAAACCGAGCACTTCTCCGGCATGCAGTTTGAAACTGACGTCGTGATACTGGCCTGCGCGGCTGAGTTTGTCGGTTTCCAGCATGATGCGTTCGTCATTCATGTTGGCGGCTTTCAGGCGGTAATCGAGTTTCAGGCCGGTCATCAGTTCGGTCAGGCGTTCGCTGCTGACTTCAGAGGCCGGGAATGTGCCGACCTTTTTGCCGTCACGGATCACCGTGACGCTGTCGGAAATCTCCAGCACTTCATCGAGGCGATGGCTGACGAACACCACGCTGATGCCTTTGCTTTTCAGATAATGCACGGTGCGCAGCAACTGATTCACTTCGGTGCGGGTCAGCGAGGCCGTCGGCTCATCCATAATCACTAACCGCGCATCGGCGACCAGTGCACGGCAAATCGCCACCTGCTGGCGCTGGGCAATCGGCAGCGCCGAGACTTTGCTGTCGAGATCCAGCGTGTAATTCAGTTCAGTCAGAATGCGCTGCGCGGTTTTCCGCAGGCGCGACGGGCGATACCAGCCCATCAGCCCTTGTAAGTTGTGGTCGAAGGCGATGTTCTCGAACACGCTGAGGTTCGGGAACAGCGACAAGTCCTGATAAATCACCTGCACGCCAAACTGACGTGCCTGATCCGGAGAGAGTTTGCTGAAACTCTGGCTGCCCTGCGACGGCGAGCTGAGCGTGATCTGGCAACCGTTGTCCGGCTGATAAACCCCCGAGATCACTTTGATCAACGTACTTTTCCCGCAGCCGTTGGTGCCCGCCAGGCAGTGAACTTCGCCCTGCATCAGCCGCAGGGAAATGTCGTTGAGTGCACGCTGCCCGCCAAACGTCACCGACAGGTTTTGCACATCAATCAGCGGCGCGTTCTCTGTTTGAATGATCTCGGAGATTGCCATGATTACAGCCCCATTTTGACCAGTTTCGGCAGGTTCGCTTTGTCCAGGCTTTCGGTTTCGTTGCCCAGAATGGTGTGCGTTGCTTCATCGACTTTCACTTTGCCCATGCCTTCAATGGTCATGCCGTCAGTGATTTTTTCGCCTTTCTCCAGCTTCTCGGCGATGCGCACAAAGACTTCACCCGCGACCATCGGGTTCCAGATAAAGCCGCCTTTGATGGCCCCGGCTTTCACCAGACTGGCGCCCTGACCCGGACTGAATGGCCCGAACACACAGATGTCGTCAGTTTTGCCACGGTTAAGCACCGCGCGGCCTGCGCCAATCGGGCCTTGCGAGCCGATCGCCAGAATGCCTTTCAGGTTGGCATCTTTGGACATCAGGTCGTTGGTGGTACGGATGCTGTCATCAAGGGATTCGCCGACACCAAATTTGTCGCCGACCAGATGCATATCCGGATAATGTTCTTTCTGGTAATTGATGGCGGCATCAGCCCATTTCTGATGGAGTGGGACGGTAAGACTTCCGACGTATACCGCGTAATCGCCTTTCTCTTTCATACACTGCGCCAGCGCGATCATGTGATTAATGCCGTGCTGCGTGGCATCGACCATTTCGAAATCCCAGTCGGCATATTTCTGATCCGGCGATTCATGCACGATGACTTTGATCCCGGCGTCGTGAGCACGTTTCAGTACCGGCTCAAGCACGCGGGCGTCGTTGGGCACCACGCCGATCACATCCACTTTCTGGGCGATCAAATCTTCAATCGCACGCACCTGTAACGCCGGATCCGCACTGGTCGGCCCGACCTGCCACGCGTCAATCCCGCGTTTGGCCGCTTCGCTTTTGATCCCGGCTTCCATCGCGTTGAACCAGGCGTTACCGCCGACTTTCACCACCACGCCCATGCGAATTTTGTCGGCGGCGTGCGCAGACAGGGACAACATGGCTGTGGCGAACAGGCAGGCAAGAACGGATTTCTTGATCATGTTTACTCTCCTGGGAGGTCAGTTATGTGCCGCAGCTAACGGGCCGTTGCGGCTGTTTTTAGTTTTTTTCTGTAGGGGTGACGGAGAAACTTCAATCACGTTAACGTTGCTCCAGGCCAGTTCCTGGCGGAATTCTTCATCCTCCAGATGGTCTGTTATCAGTGTGTCGATTTCCCGGTAGTGGCAGATCCGCGCAAAAGAGCGGCGGCCGAATTTGCTGGAGTCAGCCAGCAAAATTTTGTGCTCGGAGGAAAGCAGCATTTGCTGTTTCAGCCGTGCGTGATGCTCGTTACTTTCACGGATACCGCCTTCGTGGCTGATGCCGTGACAGGAGAAAAACAGTTTGTTGATGACGAACTCTTTCAGCATTTGTTCAGCCAGCACGCCGACAAAATCTTCATACTTCGCCGAGTATTCGCCGCCCAGTCCGATCACCCGCACGTTAGCTTTCACCGCCAGCGTCTGAATGATGTGCACCGAGTTGGTCAGCACCACCAGCTGAATGTCAGGCAACTGGCGCGCCAGAAACCAGCTGCTGGAACTGCTGTCGAGCAGCAGGCAATCGCCGGGATTGATCAGCTGTAACGCCCGTTTGGCGATACGCGTTTTGCTGTCCGGCGACTGATTGCTGCGGTCACGAAAGGATTCACCCTGTTCAATCTGCGACGGCACATAGGTTTTTTCTGCCGCCGAATGTTCTTTAAACACCGCGCCGCCATGGCTGCGTAACAGCACGCCACGCTTTTCCAGCAGCGCCAGATCCCGCCGCGCGGTTTCCAGCGAGATGCGGCATAGCTGCGCCACTTCCTGCACAAGAATGCGTCCGCGCTGGCTGAGAATTTCGGTGATATATCGATGTCGCTCTACTGGCAGCATGTGGTGATTCCTCTTTCCCGATGTCAAATAGGATACGCAGCCGGATGTTTATGGAATGCGCAGTGCCTCAAAGGCGACTGTGCGCATTTTTTGCCACAATCGTCCTGTGATAGTTGTCACGAAAAGGTGAGAAAAGATGAAATGTTAAAGTTTGGATCTGTGGTGGGAACGGCATTAAATCGTCATTTGCGTTGCAACAGAACAGCAACAGATTTGCAAACGGTCACAATTCCTCGTGCAATTTAATGACCGTTAATGACCGGTTGTGTGGATTTGACCGTTTTGGGGGAGTGAACGGGGAGCGAACCCCGCTATCAATGATTTACGCTGACTATCTGCCGCCAGCCAGATCGAGAAAGCTGCCGGTGGCGTAAGAGGCGGAATCCGACAGCAACCAGGCAATCGCCTGTGCGACTTCTTCCGGCTGACCGCCGCGCTGCATCGGCAGATTGGCTTTCACGCGATCGACGCGTCCCGGCTCACCGCCGCTGGCGTGCATGTCGGTGTAGATCAGACCCGGACGCACACAGTTAACGCGGATACCGTACGCCGCCACTTCCAGCGCCAGACCGGTTGTCAGGGTATCCACCGCACCTTTCGATGCCGCGTAATCGACATATTCACCCGGCGCACCTAAACGGGAAGCCGCCGAGGACACATTCACAATCGCCCCGCCCTTTCCGCCATGCCGGTGTGACATGATTTTCACCGCCTCACGGCAGCACAGGAAATACCCGGTCACGTTAGTCGTCAGCACTTTGTTGATACGTGCAGCAGAGAGATTTTCAATGGTGGTCTGCTGGAACAAAATCCCGGCATTATTCACCAGCGCAGTGATCGGGCCGAGTTCGGCGCTCAACTGTTTGAACATCGCGACAACCTGCGCTTCATCGGCAATATCAGCCTTCAGCGCGATGGCTTTGCCACCGGCCTGATGGATTTCATCGATAACAGATTGCGCTGCGGTTTCGTTATTCACGTAATTCACACCGACGGCGTAACCCTGCTGCGCAAGAAGAAGAGCCGTTGCACGGCCAATGCCGCGGCTGGCGCCGGTGACGAGAGCGATTTTCATGAGTGTAAGATTCCATTGGGGGGAAATGAGGAAAGTGCTTACTCCGTCCCCCTGCGAAGGGGGAGGCCGGGAGGGGGTTTTAAGGCCTAAGTACCTTGTCAATGCTAACTTCAACTTATTAATTTTGCTTTA
>NZ_JYDF01000085.1:0-17378 GCF_003263525.1 Rahnella sp. NRRL B-41462
ATCCGAGGCTTTGAGCATCGCGCGGGCGGCGGATTCCGGCATGATCGTGCAGCCTAAACCTGCCGCCAGCGCGGCATTGAGGGTGGTTTGCGATTCGATTTCGCACTTCACGCGGTACGTCACAGCTTCATGGATAAACGCGTCGTCGATGACTTTTCGCATGATGTTGTAAATGCGCGGCAGGAACAGGTCATACTTTGCCACCTGCGCCAGGCTGACGGATTTCAGCGGTTTGCTCAGCGCGTGCGGGCAGACGAAATACAACTCTTCTTTCATCAGCGGCATAAACCGTAATCCGTGAATTTCCCGGTTGCCGTAAATCACCGCCATATCCATCCGGCCATTCATGATCAGCTCGCTGAGCGTGGTGCCGAAGTTTTCATTGAAATACAATACGATGCCCGGATATTGCCGGTGGACTTCTTCCATCAGCGGCAATGCCAGTTGCTGTGCGGCGGTGCCCGGCGCAAGCCCGACAGAAACGCTGCCCGAAAGCGCCAGCGCCGAGCCGTCAATCGCGCTCTGGGCCTGATCGCACTGGCGCAAAATGGCCTGCGCGTGGATATACAAAATCTTGCCCGCTTCGGTCGGCGTCACGCCGCGTTTGGTGCGGATCAGCAGTTGCTGATTCACTTCGCCTTCCAGCGTCGCGAGTTGCTGGCTGAGCGCAGGCTGCGCAATGTGCAGGATATCTGCGGCCTGAGTGAGGCTACCCACATCGACAATCTTGATAAAATATTTAAGGCGGCGGAGATTCACGATGGCATCCTCATCACGGAAACAAGTGGTGTTATAAGTAATGTGTATGAAGCAAGATGAGTGCCAACACGCACTAACAGGCTGATTTATGTCCGATATCCGGTTTTCCTTCTGATTTACCCGCCGATTTATTCACTGCATAGCCGGATGTTTTCTGCCTTTGCGCAGCCTCCCGAATAATGAAAATCCCTGCCTGCACTGCGCCGGTGCAAATTGCCTGATTTGCGCGTTCAGCCATTGTTTTGTGTTATGTCACCACAACAAAGCGCTATTGGTCGGCGCGGTCCGTTCCTCATTACTCTTTCCCCTGAAGTGCCTCATCGCTGTCCGTCTTTTTACGTTCGATAAAAACAATGGAACCCCAGGACCATGCCTGATATCGCCGATCGCTTAAAAAATGTCTCTGTTTCTGCCTCCGTCGCCATGACGCAAAAGGCCCGTGACCTCGCAGCCGCAGGCGTGAACGTCATTGCGCTTTCTACCGGTGAACCGGATTTTCCGACGCCCCCTCATGCCACGGAAGCCGCCTACACCGCTGCGCTCGGCGGTGATACCCGTTATCCGCCGACCGACGGAACCCCGGCGCTGCGGGCGGCCATTGCGCGTAAATTTCAGCGCGATAACAACCTGAATTACGACGTGAGCCAGATCCTCACCGCAGGCGGCGCGAAGCAAATTATTTTTAACGCGATGCTGGCGACGATTAATCCGGGCGATGAAGTGGTGATCCCGACGCCGTCGTGGATTAGCTATGCGGATATCGTCAAATTTGCGGGCGGTATTCCGGTGCCGGTGGCCTGCCCGGAGGAGAACAATTTCAAGCCGTATCCGCAGGACATCGACGCGGCGATTACGCCGAAAACCAAGTGGCTGCTGCTGAATTACCCGAGCAATCCGACCGGTTCCGTGGCAACCCGCCAGGAATTGCAGGCGATGGGCGAGGTGATGCTGCGCCATCCGGGCGTGTGGATCCTGACCGATGACATTTACGAACATCTGATTTATGACGACGTGACGTTTTATACGCTGGCCGAAGTGGAACCGCGTTTGCTCGATCGCGTGCTGACGGTCAACGGCGTGTCGAAAGCCTATTCCATGACCGGCTGGCGTTTAGGTTTTTGCGGCGGTCCGCAAGATCTGATTAAAGCCATGAGTAACGTGAACACGCAAAACAGCGGCGGCGTCACCACGCTCACGCAGGCGGCGGCGGTCGCGGTGCTTAACGGCCCGCAGGATTTACTGAAAGAGCGCGCCGAAATCTACCGCCAGCGCCGCGATTACGTGCTGGAGCGGTTAACGTCCGTGCATGAACTGCGCTGTCATAAACCGCAGGGCGCGTTCTATCTGTTCGTGAACATTGAAGGCTGCATCGGGAAAACCACCGCAGGCGGGCGTCACATCAATAGCGATGCCGATTTCGTGATGGCGCTGATCGAAGAAAAACACGTCGTCACTGTGCAGGGCGCGGCCTACGGCATGAGTCCGTATTTCCGCATTTCGTATGCGACCAGCATGGAAGTTTTGCAAGACGGCTGCGACCGGATAGCAGCGTTTTGTGCGGAGCTGAAGTCATAACGTCTGAGTCAGAAGCATAAAAAAACGGGCCTTTTCTGGCCCGTTTTCTGTTTCATCCATAGAGCGTTTTAAACCCCCATGATTTTCTTCACCGGCATAATGCTATCGCGCAGGCGGGTGAGCCACTGGCTGATCTGCGCCGCAACAGCAATGGCTTCGCGTGCATCGCTTTTGATCAACTGAATACTCTGACCGGGCTGAACCTGCGCCAGGCGCCATAAATCTTCTTCAATAATTCCGGCAATTTTCGGATAGCCTCCGGCAGTATTGGCGTCAGCCAGTTGAATGATCGGCTCGCCGGCAGGCGGAACCTGAACGATGCCGGGGACTAAACCGTATGAACGCATTTCGATGACTTTCGAGGGCGTGACCGGCGCGCCGGATAAGCGGTAACCGGTGCGGTTGCTGTGCAGGGACACTTTCCACGGCTGCGACCAGAAGCGGGGAAGATCGGCTTCAAACAGCGAATATTCTCCGGCGGGAATAGCCCGCAGTTGCACGCATCCCTCAGTGCTGGTCGGGAATACGTTTGCCAGCGCGATCTCCGGCGGCTCAATGCCCATACCTTGCGCAGGCAGGGGAGATGCGGTGGTTTTACCCGCCGCGAGGCGATCGTTTTTCTCCAGCGGTCGTCCGTCTAAACCACCAAAGCCACCACGCAGCGCGGTGCTGCGCGAGCCCATAACGACCGGCACGTCAATGCCTCCGGCGACGCACAAATAGCTGCGGGCACCGTAACGCGGGAACTGCATTTCCAGCTCCTGCCCTGCGCGGACGGAACACGCCCACCAGGGCGGAAGATCTGTACCGTCGAGCTTCGTGCGGCAATCTGCGCCGGTGATGGCAATGCTGGTATCGGCGAGAAACCGGACCTTAAACGGAAACATCTGCACTTCAATGCAGGCGGCGTTTTCGTCATTGCCCAGCATGATGTTGCCCGCGTGAAACGCCAGCGGATCCATCACGCCGCTGACAGACACGCCGATATCCCGGAATCCGTTGCGGCCCGCGTCCTGAACAGTATTCAGCGGGCCGGTTTTCACTATTTCAATCACGGCTGGTTCAGTCACAATTCAATCCTTTCTGGCAGAAAGCGCACGCTGTCCCCCGGTGCCATCAGCGCAGGATTCTCCGCCTGCGGGTCAAACAGCGTCAGTTCGGCGAATCCGATGGCGTTCCAGCCGTTTGGCCCGGTCAGCGCGGAAATCCCGGTCTGTGCGCCGCCGATAGTCACGGTGCCTTTGAGCATATTCAGCGAGGGGACTTTTTTACGCGGCGTGGCAAGAGACGGATCCAGCCCGTGGAGATAGCCAAAACCCGGCGCGCTGCCCAGTGAAAACACCGTGTAGCAACCCTCAGAATGGCGGCGGATGACCTCGCGCGGCGAAAGCCCGGTATGCTGGCAAACCGCGTCCAGATCGGTGGCATGTTCACCGCCGTAAATCACCGGAATTTCAATCAGTTTGCCTTGCGGATGTAAGGCCTGTGCCTGTTCCCAGGCGGCCACCAGCAGGGCAAAGGTGGCGTCGTAATCTGCCGGTGTCTGGCGAAACAGCACCAGCAAATTGGTCACGCCGGGGATCAGTGATTCGATATCATCACGCGCGCGCAATGCGACCGCCAGTGACCAGATGCGGCGCTGGGCGGGCAGGTCGAAATCTCCCGGCGCTTCAATCAGCCATGCACGGCTGCCGATGGTGGAGATTTTGATGTTGTCGCCCTGACTGGCAAGAATAAAAGAGGCGCGGGAAGGCGCCTCGTGCGACGCAGTGATCATCGGTTATTCCAGAGGTTCGAATTTAAGGCTGGAGAGCGGCTGAACTTTGTCTTCGCGCACCATTTTGTATTCGGTATTTGGCCCGATCCAGGTATCCCAGATTTTATCGATGGTGCCGTCGTCATCCATCGCTTTCAGGCTGCTGTTAACCTTCGCCAGCAATGCCGGTTCGTCCTTTTTCATGCCGACGCCAATCGGCTCCAGCGCCATCGGCTCTTTGATCATCCCCAGTTCAATGCCGTCTTTTCCGGCCTGAGAAATCATTTTGATGGCGGTCATGGTGTTGGTCACAAAGCCCACCGCTTTATTCTGTTCCAGCGCCAGAAAGGCCGACGCAGCATCCTGGAAGGTCACGGCTTTTGCGCCTGCCAGATATATCGATTGTTCAGACGTTGTGCCTTTGGTGGCGCTGATGCGTTTGCCTTTAAAATCCGCACGAGTTTTATCGACGTTGGGCTTTTTCACCACCAGCACTTCTTTCGCCACGTAATACGGATCGCTGAACTGAATCTGTTGGCCGCGCGTTTTGGTATACGCCAGATTGGCAATCAGCACGTCGGCGCGGCCAGTGGCGATCACTGCAATACGCGCTTCAATAGACGTCGGCATCAGATTGAGTTTTACGCCCATCTGTTTAGCTAATGCCGTGCATAAATCGACGTCCATTCCCGCCAACTGGCGCGTTTTCGGATCCGGCGACGAGAACGGCGGCACATCGGAATACACGGCACAATTGAGTGAACCGCGTGCCTGAATATCAGAAAGAACATCCGCTTTCGCAGAGGAAAAGGCCGCCATCAGTGGCAACGCCAGCAAGGAACAAGACAGTAACTTCAGTTTCATCATTCATTCTCCGGGATTTTTTAATTAGCAGTGTGTGACGACAACTTCCCCTGGCTCACTGTGAGCAAAACTGGCTGCGGTTTCTTTATGAGTCAGCCCGACTATATAAGCTCACCCTGGCGTTGTATAAGAAGTAAACCCTGTATGGCGATACGCTTTTTGTATGACCGGGAAAAAGGCGGCTCTGCCAGAATAGCGGACAGATTCATCCCGCTGCTCACCAGGAACGAAGGTTAATAATGAACGCCAGAATGGGCATTTCGCTAAAAATATTATCAGCCCTGTGTGCCACATTAATGCTGGCCTGCGTGAAAGGGCTGGGCGGAAATATACCTACCGGAGAAGTGATATTTTTTCGCTCTTTCGTTGCCTTATTCCCGCTGCTGATCTGGCTCAAATTGCAGGGCCCTGTTTTCCCCCAAATTAAAACGAAGAATATATCCGGCCATTTAATTCGCGGCTTTTCCGGCACGGGGGGAATGTTTTTTAACTATCTGGCGTTAGTGTATATCTCGCTGGCGGATGCCACGGCGATAAGCTACGCCGCGCCGCTATTTACGGTGGTCATGGCCGCGGTTTTACTGCGTGAAAATGTTCACGCAGCCCGCTGGCTGGCGGTGGGCATCGGTTTTACCGGCATTATCGTCATGCTGTGGGCGCATCTGACAGACAGCGGTTCGCTGCTGTCGGGCAGTTTTAAGCAGGTTTCGGCGGGGCTGGGCGTGATTCTGGCGCTGCTGGCGGCGATGTGTACGGCAGTATCTTCGGTGCAAATCCGTTTTTTAAATGGCATCGAAAGACCGGGCGCGATCGTTTTCTACTTCTCGCTGATGACCATGCTGATTGGTCTGGCGACGATTTTCTTCGGCTGGAAAATCCCGACCACCTTGCAGCTTTTACTGCTCATCGGTTGCGGCTTTTTTGGCGGAATGGCACAGATCCTGATTACGCTGAGCCTGCGTTACGCCGATGCGTCGCTGCTGGCGCCTTTTGATTACACCACGATGGTCTGGTCGATGATGCTTGGTTTTCTGTTCCTCGACAGTTTTCCGTCATCTTCCACGCTGGCCGGTGCGTCAATCGTGGCCGCAGCCGGGATTTTCGCCTTATTGAGTGAGAGGCGTATAAACAGAACGGCTATTATCAAATCAGCAAAGTAGGGGAGTAAGGGGGGCGGTAAGCATCCTGATCTCCTACCGGATATCTCAAACGTGCGTGCTTACCTTTAGCAGAGGGATTAGTGTGGACTTAGGCATGTATGAGTCATTCGCGCTGACCAGCCAGTTCATGACAAAGCGCACCGATCTGTTCCACTGCATTGAGCAAGGTGGGCGAGGGTTCATTCGCACAATTTAACCGCAGGAAGTTCTGAAATTCCGCCCCCGGGGAAAACAGGAGGCCAGGACTGACACCAATGCCCAGCGCCAGCGCGCGACGATGTACCACCAATGCATTCAGCGGATGCGGAAGTTCTATCCACAACAAGAAACCGGCTGTCGGCACGGCAACACGAGTGCCCGGAGGGAAGCTTGCGTTGACCCGGGCGATAACGGCGTGTACTCCCTCCGTGACCCGGAGCTTCAGGCGCCGCAGATGACGCTCGTAGTCTCCACTTGCCAGTATATCGCTCGCGGCTGCTTCAAGCAGCGGTGCGCCTGCCCAATCCCCGGCCATGCGGGCCTGCAATACCTGCGTGTGGTAGCGTCCTGCCGCAATCCAACCGATTCTCCAGCCCGGGGCAAGGGTTTTGGATAATGAACTGCAGTAAATCACACTCCCGCTCTGGTCGAAGGCCTTGCAGGCCGGAGGACGCTGCCCCTCACCGGCCAGGTCACCATATACATCGTCCTCAATTAAAGGGATGCCTGCACGTTCAATCAGCGCAACAAGTTCCTGCTTGCGGGTGACGGGCATACTGGCACCGAGTGGGTTTTGCACCGTGGGCGAAGCCAGCACGGCTGCGGGACGGTGGCGCTGAATAGCTTCACCCAGAGGTGCCAGCAACAAGCCTTCAGCGGGATCTGTGGGGATTTGCAATGCCTTGAGGCCTAGGTCCTCCAGCAGCAGGAGCGTACCGAAGTAGGCGGGTTGCTCAATGGCCACTACATCACCAGGCTGACATACAGCCCGCAGAGCCAGACGCAGTGCCTGCGTCGCGCCAGCCGTAATGACGAGATCATCCGGACCAAAACGGGCACCCCACTGTGCAGCGCGTACGGCTATATTTCTGCGCAGGTCTGCCCTTCCCGGCGGCAGGCTGTAGCTCTGACCGTGTGCGTCCAGACGACGGCTTGCAGTCTGCAACGCCCGCTGTAGCGTATCTGTTGGCAGCCATAGGGGATCGGGCAGCGCTGCGCCAAGCGGCACCAGACGGGCTTCTGCGCTGCTGAATAGCGAACGGGCTACTGCTGACATTGTCACGGGGACCGGGCCAGGTAAATGATGGGAAGACTGCATGTTCTGAGGTGTGTTTATCTGGCAAACGAAGTAGCCAGAACGCGGACGCGCAACAATCAGGCCTTCGGCCTCAAGACAACGGAGTGCTTCCAGTGCCGTTGGGAGGCTAACTTGCTCGCGTTCGGCCAGTTTACGCGCGGAGATCATCCTGTCGCCGGCTCGCAATACACCTGATGCAAGGGTAAGGCGCAGCATTTCAGCAATCCGGCGGTAATGTGGGGACAACAGACGTGGGACGGGCATTGCGAACTGTACAGTCTGATTTTCGATAAATCTGACTATACAGACAATGATGCGGCCCTTCTATAGTAGTGCCGAACCCGAGCAATCAAGGAGGCATTATGCATAGCGACAACTTCGACCTTTCGACTTATTTCCGTCGTATAAACTACACCGGGCATGCAGCCGCCGATACCGCCACGCTGCACGCGCTCATGCGTCATCAACTCTTTTCGGTACCCTTCGAGAATCTGGATGTACAGGCTGGCAAAGTCGTCTCCCTGGTACCCGAAGACATTGCAGACAAGCTGTTACAACGAGGTCGTGGTGGATACTGCTATGAGGTCAATGGGCTATTTGCAATGGCGTTGGGCGCTTTAGGTATTACCTACCGTTTCGTTGCAGCTCGTCCGATGTTCTACCCGGCACGCCGACCGAAAACGCATATGGCATTAATTGCTGAAGTCGATGACCGCCTGTGGCTTTGCGATCTAGGGTTCGGCAGCTACGGTATTCGCGCACCGATCGCCATAGACATGCCAGATACCGACATCGAACAGGATTTCGACACTTTCCGACTTATCCGTGACGGTAATAACGAGTACCTGCTACAAGCGAAGGTGGAGGGCGAATGGGCCAATCAATACAGTTTTGATCTGTCACCCCAGGAGTGGATTGATTTCGTCCCGGCCAACTACCTCAACTCCACCCATCCTGATGCCATCTTTGTGCAGAAGTTACTGATCGTGCAGCACGTCCCCGAGGGTCGGCTGATTTTGCTAGGGAATGTGCTGAAGACGATCACAGCAGAGGGCGTAGAAAAGCAGCAACTGACGGAAGACGATATTGCCCATGTCCTGAAAAACCGCTTTGCTCTGCCTGCACCGCAATACATCGGGAAGACAGTGTAATCCTGAGCACAGCCTTCCCTCTATTTATCCTCATGAAATATGCAGAGGGCTGGCTGGCATACCTGTCGCAGACGACTCATTCAACACAGGATGGTCTGGAGGTGTTTTTAATTCAGTTGCAACACTGATGCTAATAGACCCTTCATTGAGCAGGCAATTAATGTCTGCTCTTTGCTTGTAGCAATCATTGAGTGCCTCTTGCCGACGCTATGTGCCTGAGGCGGATGTTACTATCATTATAGCTCGCGAATGAATGGTAATCATGTCACCTGCACTTCTAAAACTTAAGTTCTATTATGTTATGCCGATAATAAAATAAATTACATACATCAGCGGCTAAGGAAGCAAAGCAGTGAGGGATTTATCAAAATATACAAAATCTTTGGATTTGGCTAAGTACTACGTCTATGCCTTTTATGACATGGAAGATGAGTTCAGGAAGCCTTTTTACATTGGAAAAGGCAAGTCAGATCGCTGTCTTGATCATATAAAACGTCTCGATGACTCTCCGAAATCTCAGCGGATTAAAGCACTTTTAGAACTTAAGAGGCTGGGTATCGATATTCTTCGCCATGGCATGGATGAGTCAACGGCCAAACTTGTTGAGGCAACGTGTATTGATCTCTTAGGTGTCGGAGAACTTACTAACAAAGTCCGGGGAAGCAGCTCTCTGATGGGGCGTATTACGCTTGATGAGCTACAACACTTGCTACTTAAAGAAGAGACGGAAATTGCTCATGAGCATGCCGGGCTCGCTTTTCTTCTTAACAGTACATATAAGTCTGGTATGAGCTCACTTGAATTATATGAGTCCACACGTGGCATTTGGGCAAACGTTCCTAAAGACGACAGACTTAAATTTGCTTACTCAACTTATGGGGGGCTCATTATGGAAGTCTACGAAATACAGTGCTGGGTGAAGGCCGGCTCTCAGCAATACTTTACGCGTGATTTGACCATTACTACTGATACTAATCGCTTTGAATTCGTTGGACGAATTGCAGCTAAAGAAGTCAGAGATTTGTATGTGGGAAAACTAATCAAAAAAACACGCAGCCACGGAAGTCCCTTTGTAAAAGTTGGGATTATCTGAGGCCTTTTATAAAATTTAAGTTCCTCATAACCACGATTTAGTTAGTACGGTCTTCGCTCATAGCAGCCCATTGAAATCCCTTTTGGGGCTGCTGTGTGCCAGGAGCGGACATTACAAAAACTCTGATTGGTAATCAATGGGGAACGTAGGGATGAGAGCGAGTAATAATACTTGGAACATCTTATCTTTAGAAATGTTGGAACTCCATGAATGGTTGGTTTCATGGAGTATGCTCTTTCAATCCAATGAGATTATATTTTAACAGTAATTACGATTGATGAATTATTATTTATTATTGAAAGAGAAAAACTCCCATCTACCTCCGCTAAATATAGCTGTGGAAAGCTTTTCTCCATCATAGTTGTAATGCCTCATTTTAGATATAGGACTGGTCCCTTCGGCATGATAATAATAATTAACTAAACCTAACCTTGCGGTTGTATCCCAAAAGGAGCCCGTGATGTTGCTTGCCCATGAGAACGTATAAAAAATAAGGCAGACGAAAATAGGTGATGAAAAAACTCTAAAAAAAAGAACCCTAGAGTTTAATAAAACCAGTTCTGATGAAGTAAGCTTTTCAATTCGCTTTCCTGTTCTCATTCTCACTGATAAGTTCGCCAGCCTTATGAATTTATTTCTTAGGAAATTTTCCTTAATGGGAGTGAGCAAAGACATCAAAGCTATTCCAATGAATTCAGGAATGACGATCACCAATGAAAAAATCCCCACGAGAATTAGATAAGCAAACGGAGTGAAGAAAATGCTAACTACATTAGTAAAGTCACTGAAGAATTTAGGGTCGAGATCTGTAGTGATATAAATCCAACGTCGAGCTAAATAATTGGTAATGACAAATGACAGTGCTGCTAACAACGTGATTATGGTCTTTCCTAATAAACCTGACCATATTTTTTTAAAGATATAAACGGAGCGATTATATATATCAATTGCAAAAGAAGCACTCATTACTACAAAAGCGAATCCTGTTAGGAAGAAAGAATCGCCACCGAATAAAAACTGGCTGAGTAAAGAAACCATAAATGCCAAAGAGCCAACATATAAAACAAATCTATTAATTGGCGTGAGGTTATAGTACCTCCTTATTTCCACTACCAAACGCCAACTTTTCATCTTGAAATGTTTGCAAGCCCTTGGATATAAAATTGCAACAGATATTGCTAACGGAACTGACACCCACATAACAGCTAATGTTATGAATACTGGTTGTATTACGGTCATAAACTTAATGTTTTTAAATGAAATCATGTTTATGAATGTCAGAGCCAAACAAAGCAAAATCAATTTAAAGAACATTCTGCTAAGTAGTTTGTTTAGTTTATAAGGCACGGTCGAAGTCTCACTTTATCAAAAAGCATCATTAAGATAGCTAATAAAAGTTGATGAAAAAAAGCATAACGAACAACTGGTTGGACTAATACATCCGATTCCACTCATAACAGACCTGACAGTCGCTTCTGTCCACTATGTGCGAGGAGCGGACATAAATAGCATTGATATGCGTTAAGTCGCTTTATAATAAAATCCTGAAAGAGGAGATTAGGCTGTAAAAAACATAACTGCAAATAATACAATAATGATGAACATAAGCCAGACAGCACACATTACTAAGCTCTGAACTTCGCGTGGCGCTCCCCACGGTTTCGACAATTGAACTACAACCCAGATGAATCCGGCTACCAAACAGCAACCTACAGCTAGTCCAATAAGGGATAAAATTGTCGCTCCAAAAAAATTTTCTACATTCAACTTGCCAGTCCCAACGACTAAGGTTAAAACCTCAGCAGTGACCGTTGCTACTGATACGCCCGCAAGGGTTGCTATATCGGCGATAACAGCCAGCCTATCTTTGGCATTCCCATTTGCCAGTGCTGCTAATATTGTTTTCATCCAATCGAAAGACCTGCTATGTGTTAATTAAAAATATAACCTACTGATTATTGTATCTAACTTTGCTTCTCTTTTAACTATTATCTTGTCCGCTCCTCGCCCATAGCTGCCGGTGGTCTTTCTAGGGCTGCAGAGCAATTTTACTAAAGCTGAGAATATATCAAAGGGTTGGAAAAGGTGTGCTCGACTCTTTTTCAGAAGCGGACAGAGTAAATCAAAAGTTATCAGCCATAGGATTAAGTCTATGATGAAAAATAGTTTAGGATTTATGTTAAAAGGTGGTGAATGACTGACCATAAAATATACAGAGTGAATGCAATCTGTAGCACCTTAAATGGATATCTTATATAGCGCCATTCGTGGCGTTCTCTGGCGTTGGCTTTTGAGATTGAAGCTTCTAAATTTGGTTTTTTTTTTCCTTCTTTTCCGCAGCTCAGCACAACCCCAAACTAAAATAAGTACTACCACCACAATTTTAAGAAGTACTGAGCTGTCTATATTGAAATGTGTTTCCCAAGTCCAATTAGTATTGTTCATCCTTTCTGACCTTTTACATTTTAGCCTGATCTCAAAGAGTTATAACAAGTAATGACTTGCATATCCACTCAAACAAAATGGTTAATCAAAATTCTTAGCAATGATCATGTCCTTAACAAGTTGCATAGTGAAGTCAGATTCGTGTTGGGTAAATGACTTTCCTACCTTTTTGGGCACGATATCAGGCCCTCGCTCATAGCAGACCTTCAGCGTCACGTGTTTGTCTGCTGCGTGCCAACAGTGGACGCATTGTCTTTAAGTTCAAGACTGACTTTTCTTGCGTAGTCTATTATTTTGCGCATTTCACCCCCTTTAAATCGGGGAACCATATATAAATAAAAATCTGATAGATAAATGATTCTTGACTTTAGCTCTTTGTCACTTTAAAAGAAATGTAAGCCTATAAAATTTTATAAAGGAAGCTGGCTCATGTTGCAGCAGGATAGCCTTCAGCAAGAAATCATTGCATCTATTAAAAAATCACTCACTTTCGATATCCTATATCAAAGGATAAGACCTGACATATCAAAATTCATCAATGCCACCTCAAAGCTATCCTTAAAAGGCCTCGATGAATGGGAACGATTAATTCGAGCAGAGATTTTCTATTCACTTCGACAGTATAGTCAGAAGCAAAGTGATAATGATTTCCAGCAAGTTGGATCACTCAGATGGATGGACATATGTAGCGCTGATGGTTTCAGACGCGAAAGAGCGCTAAGGACACTATCTGGTGGTGCACCAAATAGTTTTTTATTAGCTTTAGTTGTTCGGAAGCTAAATGACTGGGTTCCGCAGGTAAGAGCTGCAGCGCGTGATGCTTTGCCATTGGTTGCTGAAGAATCTGACCCTGAGTTTATTGTTGATGTCTTATTTATAACTCTTCCCTACTGGGATTCCTGGGGGAGAATGGAAGATATCGAGAAAGAGGTACTCATGAAAGTGGTTATGATGGAGAAAGTAATTAATGCTTTAAAAAAACGGCTTCTAACATCCTCTTCAGGGCCTGTTGCTACTATATTTTCGCAGGCAGGACGCACAACAGCTCTGGATAAATTTTTAGCTGAGATTTCAGAAAAATCAATTCAACCCTCCCTGCGAGCCAAAGCGTATCGTTGCCAGTTTGAAAGTAAATTTGTTTGGGCTGAAGGGCTGACATGGCACTGGATTGACAAAATATACGGCATACAGCGACGCATCCCTGCTTTAAAAGAACGAATAATACCTACAACTCGCCCCTTTATTGATACTTTGAGAATGGCAACAACCGACCGCTCACCAATGGTTCGGCGTATAGCTGGCGAAATGCTCATAAAAGAATTGAATAACATCGGTGATGAAGCATTCAATCTGGCAAATATATTGGCTTCTGATAGGTCGCCATCAGTAGCAGAACGCGGAAGATATGCATTAGCCGACTTAGAAAAACGAAACTGACCATTCACACACATACATTGGTATGCCTGTGGCCAATTAAGCGATAATACATATTATTTGCTATGGGTTTATCCGCCAACATCTGTGAGAACGATTGCGGACTTCCGCTACTCGCTCTCAGCAGACCCTCAGCGTCACGTGTTTGTCTGCTGTGTGCCAACAGCGGACGTTGTTGGCATAGTGTTATGTTGTTAACTGGGAGAAGTTCATAGGGTGTGCGGTTCGAGCAATGAGGGAGCTGTCTGACACTAATTAATGATGGAGAAGATGGATGACAAGTGATTTGATCGCGGTTTCTGCTATTGGCGTAGCTATCCTGTTTGGTGCAATGAGCCCGGGAGTTAGCTTTCTTCTCGTCGCCCGAATGGCCATGTCCAGTTCGAGACGGGCGGCTTTATCTGTTGCTGCAGGTATGGGTTTTGGTGCGTCTGTTTTTGCTGCCATAGCGTTAGCAGGTCTTCACACCCTGCTGACTCTGGTCCCATCACTTTACACAGGACTTAAGGTTGCAGGCGGTTGCTATCTTTTATGGCTGGCGTTGAAAATGTTTCGTCGCCCTTCAAATCGTTTTAATGATTCTGCCGGTACAGAGGAAGTAAGCGTCTCAAAAGCTTTTATGACTGGCGTTTTTACGCAAATCAGCAATCCCCATACTGCGCTGGTATTTGCCAGTATTTTTTCCGCAGCGCTTAGCAAAAATATTCAGCCTGCTATGTACATCATCCTGCCCACAATGGCATTCGTTATTGATGTGCTCTGGTATGCAGTCGTTGCGTGCTTATTATCAACTGACGGGCCACGTCAGGCTTACATTAAATACCGTAAGTTTATAGATAAACTAAGCGGAGGCGTTATGGCCTTTTTGGGAATACGACTGCTGTTGAAGTGAGACTGACGAGTACGATGTCGTCTAGTGATACGAAGTGTTCATGTACGCTCCTCGCTCATTAGGGACAATCATACTTAAACCTCCCACATTGCAGGAGATTTGAGCATGAACACGTCACCGTGGAGCAAAGACCGTATCATCGGACAAAAAAGACCGCTTCAGATATCTCATATCTGGGGGATTCGAATTAGACTTGAATTGGAAGGCAAAACGCGCGATTTAGCCCTGTTAAACATGGCCCTAGACAGTAAACTCAGGGGCTGTGATCTGGTAAAACTCAAAGTATCAGATGTTGCATATGGCAGTTCTGTTTCGAGCAGAGCAACGGTGTTACAACAGAAAACTGGTAGCCCCGTCCAATTTGAGATAACCAAAGGGACAAGAGAAGCAGTTGCAGCGCTAATAAAGCTGGGCAATCTGCACAGTAAAGACTACTTGTTCCAATCTAGGGTCGGTTCTTGCCAACACATTTCAACCCGGCAATACAACCGTATTTTTCATGGATGGGTAGGAAAGTTTGGTCTCGAAGATTCGCTGTACAGCACACATTCCATGAGAAGAACAAAACCTTACCTGATTATACAAGAAGACCAAGAATCTCCAGGTCATCCAACTTCTGTTAGGTCATAAGAAACTGGAAAGCACAGTGCGATATCTGGGCATTGAAGTCGACGATGCGTGAGAGATCTCTGAGTCGATTGAAGTCTAAGGTTGTCAGGGCTGCAACAGCAGTCCTGTGCCAGAAGTTGGTACAAGGCATATTTTCTCAAAAATTACAATATTTTATTTAAAAAATCCTTTTGCATATCAACTCCTGATGCAACTTATATTTTTTGTAATAGTTTGATATGGGTATTGCATGTGCCTAATCTAAACATCCCAGGTAGCCAAAGTGATTTTAAATGACATCCTTAAAATATTTGAATCAATTACATCTCCGTTCCACTACATATTCAAGAGGAAACTCTCTCATTATTTATATCAAAAAAATATTATTGGGATTCTAACCAGTGTTAATGATAAAAAACTACGAGAACGTTATAGGCCGCTCGATTTGATTGATGCCAGAGAGTTTAGAGGGATAATAAATTCACTTTTCCAACCTGGTGACTATCACTTTTCTACAATGGATATCGCTGTTGCAATTAATATTGCAACAGCGCATTATTGCGACAATGAATTTAACAAGCATAGCCATGAAATTATTGATTTCTCATATCACTTATCACGTGAAATAAAAGAGTCAATAATTAAGAGCAAAGTAATGCGAGATGGTCTAATTGATTATGGGAAAAACACTAGCCTAATTGATGTAAATTCAGAACGGACAGCAATTGAAGATCTATTCAAAAACAAGAAGGATTTATTTAAGCATTACTTCTCAACATTTAACAACACTAACTTTAACCATAGCATTAGAATCTGGCATCAAAGTAATGATAATACTTGGGTTGATTGGTCCGAAAAAAACTCTATAAGCATAAACATCAACCCATACAAAATTCGTGAGGGTTTATTTTTAGTCGGTTTCGATTATTTTGATATTACAAAATAATGAAAGTTTGCATGTTGCCAGCAACAAAGATGGATATGAATACTTTAATAAACACTTGAAAAATAGTTCATATGTATGGATGCGGTAGGAAAGATAAAAAATAAATGCAAAAAAACGGGCAAATGATCATTAGCAAGAATGAAATGCCGCCATTATGTTGTCAGTCTATGGGGAGGGCAAAAGTACAAACGTCTGCTTCACGCCCTGAGACATTCGACAAGCTTTTTATGGCTTCAGTAAGGGCGAGTGTCGCGCTTCGAGAGCCAGCAAATACTTCGCTTCATCGTACTGGGTTCTGGTCTTCCAGCAGCGGTAAATGATCCTTATCCATTTGAATGCCAGAGCCCGGATTGCAGACTGGTGAGATTTTCCTTTTTCTCGCAGTCCCTGATAATAAAGTCTGGCCCAGTATGATGAGTTAACCGTTTTGGCAGCCCATTCAACGAAGGTCTGCCTGACGAACTTGGCATACTGCCATCTCCAGTGAACCCAGCATTTCTGGCCACTTCTTTCTGTCACCGGTGCAATACCTGCGTAGTTTTGAATTTCTTCAGCGCTATTAAACCGGTCACGGTTATCACCAAGTGCAGCAAGCATTCTTGGGCCCATACACGGCCCCATGCCTGGAAGTGATTTGAACAGCCCCGCATCTGGCAATGTGTCAAACAGCGCTTCGATTCGTTCGTCATAGGTTTTTATGATTTCACTCACGACTTTAATTTGTGTCGCCAGTGCTGTTGCCATCAAAGCATTAGCCTCTATAACACTCGAGTCTGTCGTCAATGGGATCGCGTTATCAATACTTACAACACGCTGCTCGGTAAGGGCCATTGCGCGACCGCCTTTGGCATTCAGAAAGTTGCGGATCGTCTCGCGCCTGGCTCGTTTAAGTTGTTGCAGACTGGGCCATCGTATAATCAGTTCACACAACAGTAAGCTACCCCGATGTGAGAACCACTCCAGGGGCTGAGGATAATACTGTTTAAGCGTGTTGATTATCCGGTTCACAAAACGGCGTGTATCTTCAACCAACTGACGACGCTGCTCAACCAGTTGCTGGAGTAACCGGATATCCGCATTGTCGGGTTCAATAGCTTTTATCTTTTGGGGATAACGCAGCATTAACTCTAATGCCAGCTCTGCATCCTGCGGGTCATCTTTAGCGCCGCTGGGCGAGAAGGCTTGCCGGTAACGAGCCAGGGACAAAGCGTGGACAGGGAAAACAGTGATAAAGGGATATTTTTGAAGAGCATATACCACGGGGCCCTTCTTCAGCTCGAGAGCTATGGCGATTCTACCTTTTACCTTCTGGTGTAACTCAGTAAGCCAGGCATCAAGCGCTTCTGCTGTATGTTCAATCACATGGAATACGCGTTCGCCGTTTTTAAACTGAACACAGACATTCGTGTTTTTTTATC
>NZ_JYDF01000086.1:0-21700 GCF_003263525.1 Rahnella sp. NRRL B-41462
CCGACCTGGGGTGTTTATGGTGCCCACGACAACGTCTATTTCGGCCGTCCGGAAGATGGTCCGCTGGCAAAGTGAGTTCTCCGGTAACCTGGTCGAAGTGTGTCCGACCGGGCGTATTCACCGATAAAACGCACTCTGAACGTTATAACCGTAAATGGGACATGCAGTTTGCGCCAAGCATCTGTCAGCAATGTTCTGTTGGTTGTAACACCAGGCCCGGGTGAGCGTTACGGCGAATTGCGTCGTATCGAAAACCGTTATAACGGTACCGTAAACCATTACTTCCTGTGCGACCGCGGTCGTTTCGGTTATGGCTACGTGAACCTGAAAGATCGTCCGAAGAAACCATTGCAGCTGCGTGGTAACGACTGGATCGAACTTAACGCTGAACAGGCGATGCAGGGCGCGGCAGATATTATTCGTCAGGCGAAGAAAACTATCGGTATCGGTTCTCCGCGCGCCAGCCTTGAAAGCAACTTTGCTTTGCGTGAACTGGTCGGCGCCGAAAACTTCTACACCGGTATCAACGCGGCAGAGCAGGGCCGTCTGCAACTGATGCTGAACATTCTGCGCAACAGCGGTGTTCACACACCGGCGCTGCGTGAAATCGAAGAGTACGATGCGGTTCTGGTGCTGGGTGAAGACTTAACCCAGACCGGCGCGCGTATCGCACTGTCTGTGCGTCAGGCCGTTAAAGGCAAAGCCCGCGCGATGGCGGCGGCACAGCGTGTTGCCGACTGGCAGATCGCGGCAGTCCAGAATATCGGTCAGCATGCCAAACATCCGTTGTTTATCACCAACGTGGATAACACCAAACTCGACGACATCGCGGCTTACAATTACCGTGCACCGGTCGATGAGCAGGCTCGTTTCGGCTTTGCTATCGCCCATGCGCTGGATAATTCTGCGCCCGCGGTCAGCGATCTGGCTGATGGCCTGAACAAGAAAATCGACGTGATCGTGCAGGCACTGACCGGTGCGCGCAAGCCGCTGATCATTACCGGCACCAGCGCCGGTTCTGATGCCATTATCGAAGCGGCCGCCAATATCGCCAAAGCGCTGAAAGTAGCAGGCAGCGATGTCGGCATTACGTTCGTGGCCTCTGCGGCCAACAGCATCGGTCTTTCGATGATTGGCG
Source organism: Rahnella sp. NRRL B-41462 (assembly GCF_003263525.1). NCBI lineage: Bacteria > Pseudomonadati > Pseudomonadota > Gammaproteobacteria > Enterobacterales > Yersiniaceae > Rahnella > Rahnella sp. NRRL B-41462. The sequence continues at coordinate 1,139 of NZ_JYDF01000086.1, forward strand.
GCGGTTCGCTGGATGAAGCGCTTGAGTTGCTAACCCGTGGTGATGCTGACAGCGCCATCGTGATGGAAAATGACCTTTACCGTCAGGCTCCGGAAGCCAAAGTGGATGCGGCATTAGCCAAGGTGCAGAATCTGCTGGTTGTTGACCATCAGCGTACGCGCATTATGGATAGAGCCAGCCTGATCCTGCCTGCAGCAAGTTTTGCCGAAAGCGACGGTACGCTGGTGAATCAGGAAGGTCGCGCACAGCGCTTCTTCCAGGTTTACGACCCGGCTTACTACGACACAACGGTTGCCATGCTGGAAAGCTGGCGCTGGATGCACTCGCTGCATTCCACCATCAACAGCCGTCATGTTGACTGGACTCAGTTGGATCACGTGATCGAAGCCTGTGTTGAAGCACTGCCACAGCTGAAGGGCATGGTAGAAGCTGCGCCAAACGCCAGCTTCCGTATTCGTGGTCAGAAACTGGCTCGTTCTCCGGCACGTTCAAGTGGTCGTACTGCCATGCGCGCGAACATCAGCGTGCATGAACCGCGTCAGCCACAAGATAAAGACACCATGTTTGCCTTCTCGATGGAAGGGAACAACAGCCCGACAGCTAACCGCAATCAGGTGCCATTCGCCTGGGCGCCGGGCTGGAACTCACCGCAAGCCTGGAACAAATTCCAGAGCGAAGTTGGCGGCAGTTTGCGCCACGGTGATCCGGGTGTGCGTCTGATTGAAGCCGGTGAGGGGACTCTCGATTACTTCACCACTATTCCGGCTGCCTTTACTGCACAGCGCGATAACTGGCGTGTCGCGCCTTACTATCACCTGTTCGGCAGCGAAGAAATGACACAGCGCTCGAAGGTTATCCAGCAACGTATGCCAGAAGCCTACGTGATGGTTAACCCGGCAGATGCCGCGCAGTTAGGGGTGAACGCAGGTTCTCAGGTGGAATTCATCTGTGCCGGTCAGACCCTCAGATTGCCGGTTCGTCTGAGCGAAACATTGAGTCAGGGCCAGGTTGGCCTGCCGCTGGGCTTACCGGGTATTCCTCCGGTGCTGGTTGGCGCAACGGTTGAAAATCTGCGGGAGGCAGCACAATGAGCTGGTTTACACCTGTAGTCATCGATTCGTTGATCGCCATTCTGAAAGCGGTGGTGATCCTGCTGGTTGTGGTGACCTGCGGGGCCTTCATGAGCTTCGGCGAGCGCCGTTTGCTGGGCCTGTTCCAGAACCGTTACGGGCCAAACCGTGTCGGCTGGGGCGGTTCCCTGCAACTGGTCGCTGACATGATCAAGATGTTCTTTAAGGAAGACTGGGTACCTAAATTCACCGACAAAGCCATCTTTACGCTGGCACCGATGATTGCGTTTACGTCCCTGCTGATTTCCTTTGCGATTGTTCCAGTCAGCCCGACCTGGTTCGCCGCCGATCTGAACATCGGTATTTTGTTCTTCCTGATGATGGCCGGTCTGACCGTCTATGCGGTGTTGTTCGCTGGCTGGTCCAGTAACAACAAATACTCGCTGTTGGGGGCGATGCGTGCATCCGCTCAGACGCTGAGCTACGAAGTATTCCTCGGTTTATCGCTGATGGGTGTTGTGGCGCAGGCGGGTTCTTTCAATCTGCAAGATATTGTCAATTCTCAGGCGCATGTGTGGAACATCATTCCGCAGTTCTTTGGCTTCGTGACCTTTGCGATTGCCGGCGTTGCTGTTTGCCACCGTCACCCGTTTGACCAGCCGGAAGCCGAGCAGGAACTGGCCGATGGTTACCACATTGAATATTCCGGTATGAAATTCGGTCTGTTCTTCGTGGGGGAATACATCGGTATCGTGACGGTCTCTGCGCTGATCGTCACCTTGTTCTTCGGTGGCTGGCAGGGGCCGTTCCTGCCGCCGTTTATCTGGTTTGCGTTGAAAACTGCTTTCTTCATGGTGATGTTCATTTTGATCCGTGCTGCTTTGCCGCGTCCCCGCTACGACCAGGTGATGTCATTTGGCTGGAAAGTTTGCCTGCCACTGACATTACTTAATCTGCTGGCGACCGCTGCGGTCATTTTGTACAACGCGCAATAAGGGGTGATGTAACCATGACATTGAAAGACATAGTGGTCGGGTTCGGTACCCAGGTTCGCAGCTTGTGGATGATAGGCATGCACGCCTTCGCCAAGCGCGAAACCCAGATGTACCCTGAAGTTCCGGTCAATCCACCTCCGCGTTACCGTGGCCGTATCGTGCTGACGCGCGATCCGGATGGTGAAGAGCGCTGCGTTGCTTGTAACCTATGTGCAGTAGCTTGTCCGGTAGGCTGTATTTCTCTGCAAAAAGCAGAAATGAAAGATGGCCGCTGGTATCCGGAATTCTTCCGCATCAACTTCTCACGCTGCATTTTCTGCGGTCTGTGTGAAGAAGCTTGCCCGACAACAGCCATTCAGCTGACGCCGGACTTTGAGCTGGGCGAATTTAAACGCCAGGATCTGGTGTATGAAAAAGAAGATCTGTTGATTTCGGGGCCGGGTAAATATCCGGAATACAATTTCTACCGGATGGCCGGTATGGCGATTGACGGCAAGTCGAAAGGCGAAGCTGAAAACGAAGCCAAACCGATCAACGTCAAAGGTCTGATGCCTTAAGGAGCCGCAAGCATGGAATTTGCATTTTATATTGCAGCCCTGGTGGCCGTGTTGGCGACATTGCGTGTGATCACGCATACCAACCCGGTACACGCACTGCTGTATTTGATCGTCTCTTTACTGGCGATCGCTGCGGTCTTCTTCTCGCTCGGTGCGTATTTCGCCGGTGCCCTGGAGATCATCGTATACGCCGGCGCCATTATGGTGCTGTTTGTGTTCGTGGTGATGATGCTCAACCTTGGCAACGTCCAGGAGCAGGAACGCGCATGGCTCAAACCTGCCACCTGGATCGGGCCTTCGGTTCTGTCTGTCATCCTGCTGGTGGTGATGATCATGTCAATCCTCGGGTTACACGATCACGGCATCAAAGGTGACATGGTTGATGCGAAAGCCGTCGGTATCGCACTGTTCGGACCTTACGTTCTGGCGGTTGAACTGGCATCAATGTTGCTGCTGGCCGGTCTGGTCGTGGCATTCCATATTGGTCGTGAGCACAAACCCGGTGAAGTCTTTGGTGACGCACCGGTGACGACCGAAATGGCAACAAAAAGAAAAACGGAGGAGAGAGCATGATCCCTCTACAACATGGTCTTATTCTGGCCGCGATCCTCTTTGTGTTGGGGCTTACCGGGCTGCTGGTTCGTCGTAACCTGTTGTTTATGCTGATCAGCCTCGAAGTGATGATCAACGCGGCAGCGCTGGCGTTCATCGTGGCGGGAAGCTACTGGGGTCAGGCGGACGGTCAGGTGATGTATATTCTGGCTATCAGCCTGGCTGCGGCGGAGGCCAGTATTGGTCTGGCGTTGTTGCTGCAACTGTATCGCCGTCGCCACACTCTCAATATTGATACTGTCAGTGAGATGCGCGGATGAACTTACTCTATTTAACAATTCTGTTCCCACTGATTGGCTTCCTGTTACTGGCCTTTTCACGCGGTCGCTGGTCTGAAAATACCTCCGCTACCATTGGTGTCGGGTCGATTGGTCTGGCAGCGCTGACCACTATTTATGTGGGTATCAATTTCCTCAGCCAGAAAGCGGCGGGTGTTGAAGTCTTTAACCAGCATTTGTGGAACTGGATGCAGGTCGGGGATTTCAATATTCCCGTCACACTCACGCTCGACGGTTTGTCGATGACCATGTTGTCTGTGGTCACCGGTGTCGGTTTCTTCATCCACATGTTCGCTTCCTGGTACATGCGCGGTGAAGAAGGCTATTCACGCTTCTTCGCGTACACCAACCTGTTTATCGCCAGCATGGTGATTCTGGTACTGGCAGACAACCTGTTGCTGATGTACCTCGGTTGGGAAGGTGTGGGCCTGTGCAGTTACCTGTTGATCGGTTTCTACTACACCCATCCGGCGAACGGTGCGGCTGCGATGAAAGCGTTCATCGTGACCCGTGTTGGTGATGTGTTCCTGGCTTTCGCGCTGTTCATCTTGTACCGCGAGCTGGGTACGCTGAACTTCCGTGAACTGATGATCCTGGCACCGCAGAAACTGGCAGTAGGCGATACGGCGATCACCTGGGCGACCCTGATGTTACTGGGTGGCGCAGTGGGTAAATCCGCACAGCTTCCGCTTCAGACCTGGCTGGCAGACGCCATGGCCGGTCCGACGCCGGTTTCTGCGCTAATCCACGCCGCGACCATGGTGACTGCCGGTGTTTATCTGATTGCCCGCACGCACGGCCTGTTCCTGATGGCACCGGAAATTCTGCATCTGGTGGGTATTATTGGTGCGGTTACGCTGGTTCTGGCAGGTTTCGCTGCGCTGGTGCAAACCGACATCAAACGTGTTCTCGCGTACTCGACCATGAGCCAGATTGGTTACATGTTCCTGGCGCTGGGCGTTCAGGCGTGGGATGCCGCTATCTTCCACCTGATGACGCATGCGTTCTTCAAAGCACTGTTGTTCCTTTCTTCCGGTTCGGTCATTTTGGCCTGCCACCACGAGCAGAACATCTTCAAAATGGGTGGATTACGTAAATCCATTCCTCTTGTCTATCTCTGCTTCCTGGTCGGTGGCGCGGCGCTGTCCGCCTTGCCAATCATCACTGCGGGCTTCTTCAGTAAAGACGAAATCCTCGCTGGTGCGCTGGCTAACGGCCACCTGAATCTGATGGTTGCCGGTCTGGTCGGTGCGTTTATGACCTCGCTGTACACCTTCCGCATGATCTTCATCGTCTTCCACGGCGAAGAAAAAATTAAAGCCCATGCGGGTAAAGGCATCACTCACCACCTGCCGCTGCTGGTGTTACTGGTTCTGTCCACCTTCATTGGCGCAATGATTGTTCCGCCACTGAAAGGCGTACTGCCGGATACCACTGAGCTGGCGCACGGCAGCGTGCTGACGCTGGAAATCACATCAGGCGTGATTGCAATTGCTGGCATTCTGCTGGCGGCAGCCCTGTATCTGGGTAAACGCTCGCTGGTCAACAGCATTGCGAAAAGCGCACCGGGACGTTTCTTCACGACCTGGTGGTTCCATGCCTGGGGCTTCGACTGGCTGTACAACATGATTTTCGTCAAACCTTATCTGCTGGTTGCGAAACTCCTGCAACGTGATCCGCTGAACTCAATGATGAATCTGCCTGCGCTGTTTTCCCGTCTGGGTAACCGTGGTCTGACTCTCAGCGAAAACGGTCAGGTACGTTGGTACGTCGCGTCAATGGGGCTCGGTGCAGTCGTTGTTCTGACGCTGCTGCTGGTGATTTAAGCCTGCATTACAGGTGTAGTTATCAATGCTGGCCTGTTCCCGTAACGGGCCGGCAAGTGAAATAGCCTTCGGGCATAAAAGAAGGGAACGACACGCCATGCTATTACCTTGGCTAATATTTATCCCCTTTATCGGCGGGCTGCTGTGCTGGCAGACTGAGCGCTTTGGGAGCAAAGTACCGCGCTGGATCGCGTTGATTGCGATGGGGCTGACGCTGGCTCTTTCCGTGCAATTGTGGTTGCAGGGAGGATATTCATTAACGACGCCTGCGGGTATTCCACAGTGGCAATCCGAGTTTTCATTGCCATGGATCCCACGTTTTGGCATCAGCTTCCATCTGGCACTGGACGGTTTGTCCCTGCTGATGGTGGTGCTGACCGGTCTGCTGGGTGTTCTGGCGATCCTCTGTTCCTGGCGTGAAATCCAGAAGTATCAGGGATTCTTCCATCTGAACTTGCTGTGGATCCTCGGCGGTGTCATCGGTGTGTTCCTTGCCATCGACATGTTCCTGTTCTTCTTCTTCTGGGAAATGATGCTGGTGCCGATGTACTTCCTGATTGCCTTGTGGGGTCACAAAGCGTCAGACGGTAAAACGCGTATCAGCGCAGCAACCAAATTCTTCATCTATACACAGTCCAGCGGACTGGTGATGTTGATTGCTATCCTCGGCCTGGTGTTTGTGCACTACAATGCCACCGGCGTATGGACATTCAACTATGCCGACCTGCTGAAAACGCCAATGTCGCACGGTGTTGAATATCTGCTGATGCTTGGCTTCTTCATCGCCTTTGCGGTGAAAATGCCGGTTGTGCCATTGCATGGCTGGTTGCCGGATGCACACAGTCAGGCACCGACCGCAGGTTCCGTTGACTTAGCCGGTATCTTGCTGAAAACCGCGGCCTACGGGATGTTGCGTTTCTGTCTGCCTCTGTTCCCGGAAGCGTCTCACCAGTTCGCACCGATTGCCATGTGGCTGGGTGTCATTGGTATCTTCTACGGTGCGTGGATGGCGTTCTGCCAGACCGATATTAAACGTCTGATTGCGTACACCTCCGTTTCGCACATGGGCTTCGTACTGATTGCCATCTACACCGGCAGCCAGCTGGCGTACCAGGGCGCGGTTATCCAGATGATTGCACACGGTCTTTCCGCAGCCGGTATGTTCATCATCTGTGGTCAGCTATACGAACGTCTGCATACCCGTGATATGCGCCAGATGGGCGGATTGTGGGGCCGGATTAAATACCTGCCAGCGTTGTCGCTGTTCTTCGCCGTCGCTACTTTGGGGATGCCGGGTACAGGTAATTTCGTCGGTGAAATCCAGATCCTGTTCGGCAGCTTCCCGGTTGTGCCGGTGATCACTGTCATCTCGACATTCGGTCTGGTGTTTGCCTCTGTGTATTCTCTGGCGATGATGCAGCGCGCTTACTACGGCAAAGCAAAATCTGACGAACCGCTGCCGGGCATGACCTCACGCGAACTGTCGATTATCCTGTTGCTGGTGGTATTGCTGGTGGCGCTGGGCTTCTACCCGCAGCCAATTCTGGATACATCAAGTGCAGCGATGACTAACATTCAGCACTGGTACGGGTCATCAGTTTCCACTATTTCAACGACAAGGCCGTAACTCGCCATGACATTTACACTTCAAAATCTGATCGCACTATTACCGCTGATGATCGTCGGATTGACGGTGGTGGTGGTGATGCTGTCCATTGCGTGGCGACGCGACCATTTTCTTAATGCCACACTGACAGTCATCGGGCTGAACGTTGCCTTACTTTCCCTTTACTACGTCGGCAGGTCGGCCCGCAGGACGTCACACCGCTGCTGCGCGTTGACGGCTACTCGATGTTCTACATCGGGCTGGTGCTGCTGGCGAGTCTGGCCACCAGCACGTTTGCTTACCCTTGGCTGGCCGGTTATCCGGACAACCGCGAAGAGTTCTATCTGTTAGTTCTCATTGCGGCGATGGGCGGTATTCTGCTGGCATGCTCTAACCATCTGGCGTCAATGTTCCTCGGGATCGAACTGATTTCTCTGCCATTGTTCGGCCTGATTGGTTACGCCTACCGCCAGAAACGCTCGCTGGAAGCTGCCATCAAATACATGCTGCTGTCGGCTGCCGCATCATCCTTCCTGCTGTTCGGTATGGCGCTGCTGTACGCACAGTCCGGTGATTTGTCCTTTGCGTCACTGGGCAAAAACCTGGGCGACGGCGTGATGCTGCACCAGCCGCTGCTGATGGCCGGTCTGGGCATGATGATTGTGGGGCTGGGCTTCAAGCTGTCGCTGGTTCCGTTCCACCTGTGGACGCCAGATGTGTATCAGGGCGCACCTGCACCGGTCTCGACTTTCCTGGCAACCGCCAGCAAGATCGCGATCTTTGCTGTGGTGATGCGTTTGTTCCTGTATGCGCCGGTAGCTGACAGCGAATCCATCCGCATCGTGCTGGGCATTATTGCCTTCTGTTCGATTCTGGTGGGTAACCTGATGGCCATCAGTCAGAGCAACATCAAACGTCTGCTCGGTTATTCCTCCATCGCGCACCTGGGTTATCTGCTGGTGGCACTGATTGCGGTACAAACGCACCAGTTGTCGATGGAAACCGTGGGCGTATATCTGGCGGGTTATCTGTTCAGTAGCCTCGGCGCCTTCGGTGTGGTCAGCCTGATGTCCAGCCCGTACAAAGGACCGGATGCTGAATCACTGTTCTCTTATCGTGGTCTGTTCTGGCATAAGCCAATTCTGTCTGCGGTGATGACTGTGATGATGCTGTCACTGGCCGGTATTCCGATGACGCTCGGCTTTATCGGTAAGTTCTACGTGATTGCGACCGGTGTGACCGCGCATCTGTGGTGGCTGACCGGTGCTGTGGTTGTCGGTTCTGCGATTGGTCTTTACTACTACCTGCGCGTAACGGTGAGCCTGTATCTGAGTGCGCCTGAAACGCTGGTACGTGATACGCCAAACAACTGGGCGCTCACGGCGGGTGGGGTAGTCGTACTGATTTCCGCGATTCTGGTGCTGCTGCTGGGTATCTTCCCGCAACCGTTGATTTCGCTGGTACAGATGGCGCAACCGCTGCTCTGATAAAGTCTGCAAACGCAGTCTGAAAGCTGACGAAGCCGCTCACATGAGCGGCTTTTTTAATCGTATGGTTGTTTTGTGTGATATGAATCACATTTATATGTACGTTCAATAAATTATTACATTGGTTTTGTGATCTCTCCCATTCCATTATTCCTGCCAATGCGTACACTGCGCGCTTGTTCAGATTCGTACAGGTTCACACCATGAATGTTTTAGTGATGATCGCCATTACCACCGGTATCCTCTCCGGCATATGGGGCTGGGTTGCGATTAGCTTTGGCCTGATAAGCTGGGCGGGTTTTCTTGGATGCACGGCATATTTTGCGTGTCCGCAGGGCGGATTACGCGGATTGCTGATCAGCACGCTGACCTGTCTCAGCGGTGTATTCTGGGCTGTCGTGATCATCGCGGGAAGCGCAATGCGTCCGGAATGGAGCATTCTTGGTTATCTGCTGACCGGCATCGTCGCATTCCTGATGTGTATTCAGGCGCGTCAGCAGTGGCTGGCCTTTGTACCGGGTACCTTTATTGGTGCCTGCGCGACCTTCGCCGCACAAGGTGACTGGCGTCAGGTGGTGGTATCTTTGCTGGTCGGGCTGGTATTCGGTTATGCAATGAAAAACAGCGGATTATGGCTGGCAAAACAGCGTGAAAAGCAGCAAAGCGACGCCAGGAAAGGGGCGGTTTTCACTGAAACGAAAGGGTCAGAAGGTTCTTAATTCCTCGGTTTTTCTGCAGTTTAGGGCGGATCCTTCAGGCAATTACTCCTGATATACGCTAGGGTTAAAAGCAGTCTATGCTTTTACACGAACACATCATAAGGAGATAACCATGGCTGACCAATTTGAGACACAGCAAAATTCGCTGGACGACGATTTACGCATGCTGACTGAAACGCTGGAAGAAGTACTGAAGTCCTCTGGTGACAAAGCGGATGAGAAGTACATTCAGGTCAAAGCACGCGCAGAAAATGCGCTGAAAGACATCAAATCACGTATTGACCCGGCTGCACGCTCTTACTGCAAGAAAGCCCGCCTGGTAGCGGAAAGAACTGACGACTATGTGCATGAAAACCCATGGCATGGTGTGGGTGTCGGTGCTGCCGTAGGTCTGGTTGTCGGCCTGCTTCTGCGTCGTTAATCTGACTGAACAGGGGCAGCGTGGGCTGCTCCTGTTTTGTTTCTCCCGGTTTGCTTACTCCTTTCTCCCTGCCTATACTCCTTCTTAGCTAATGGCACTCACTTCAGCTTGATCTGTCGCATATTTTCATTTTTCGTATCGCCGCATAATTCATCCGTAATTGATCCAACCCGTTTTTTGATCCAGAAGGGTATTTCTGCCCGTCACTAAACATCCGGTATGGCCTGAGGTAGCGGTGAAACAAATATCAGCAATCATTGAGCAGCTTGATACGACGCTGGCAGGCGAATGGCCTGATGCAGCGGGGATCCGGCAGTTCAGTTATTCCCTGCAAAAACAGCCTGACACCGGCCTGCTGGAATGGTTGTCTGCGCAACCCTGCTACCCGAAATTCTACTGGCAACATCGTGATGGCAATGAAGAAGCCGCTGTTTGTGGTGATGCCTACTCATTTTGCGATACCGCCCGGGCACAGGCGTTCATCCGCGAGCACCAGGATGAACCCGATTTGCATATCTGGGGGTTGAATGCGTTTAACGGGGCTGACGGGGCTGCAATAGCTGCCAACGCACTGTTTCTTCCGCGCATCGAACTTTGCCGTCAGGGAAACAGTTACTGGCTGCGGTGTACCGTTTTCAGCCCACATTCTTTACGCGATGAGGCACGCCGCACCCGCTTATTTTTACGTTCACTGGTCGTCAGCCGCGCCTTACCGTCGATCGCTTCCCGTGTATTGCAACATCATCATTTACCGGACGAGCCTCAGTGGAAACAGTTGATAGACCGCGCGCTGTCGGGTATTGAGCAGCATCAGTTCGACAAAGTGGTGCTGGCGCGAAAAACCACCTTAACGCTCAGCCAGCCGCTGAATGCCTGCGCATTTCTTGCCGCCAGCCGCGACGTTAATCATCACTGTTACCATTTCATGCTGGCTTTTACCCCGCAACAGGCGTTTCTGGGCTCCAGCCCGGAACGTTTATTCTTGCGTGATCACACCGAACTCTATACCGAAGCGCTGGCGGGAACCGTGGCCAATCATCCCGATGACCGGGAAGCACGGGCGCTGGGGGACTGGCTGCTCAGCGATGGCAAAAACCAACGCGAAAATTTACTGGTCGTCGACGATATCTGCCAGCGCTTACAGGGCGGGGCGCATTCGCTGGATGTGACGCCAGCGGAGATTTTACGTCTGCGCAAGGTGCAGCATTTACGCCGCAATATTCACGGTGAGCTGACCGACCCCGATGACGCTGCTTGCCTGCAACGTCTGCAACCGACCGCAGCAGTGGCCGGATTACCCCGTCAGGCCGCGCGTGAATTTATCGCCGAATTTGAGCCTTTTGACCGCGAGTGGTATGCCGGTTCCGCCGGGTATCTCAGTGCTGAACAAAGTGAATTTACCGTCGCGTTACGTTCGGCGACGGTGAAAGGACATCATCTTGAACTCTACGCAGGCGCGGGGATTGTCGCCGGTTCTGACGCTGCACAGGAATGGCAGGAAATCGAAAACAAAGCCGCTGGTTTACGCACTTTGTTGGAAGAGCATTATACGCCTGCCGTTCAGGCCGGATAACCCCTTGCCGGAGTGAATTGAACATGTCTGTTGCCGTCTTTAACCGCCGCTGGGCGACGCTTATCCTCGAAGCGTTAACCCGACATCAGGTGCAGCATGTGTGCATTGCGCCCGGTTCCCGCTCTACACCGCTAACCCTTGCCGCCGCCGCGCATCCGCACCTTATCTGCCACACCCATTTTGATGAACGCGGCCTTGGCCATCTGGCTCTCGGGCTGGCAAAAGCCAGCGGGCAGCGGGTGGCGATCATCGTCACCTCCGGCACGGCGGTGGCAAATTTATATCCGGCGCTGATCGAAGCCGGGCTGACCGGCGAAAAGCTGGTGTTGCTCACGGCTGATCGTCCGCCGGAACTCATCGATTGCGGTGCGAATCAGGCTATCCGCCAGACCGGCATGTTTGCCAGTCACCCCGTCGGGACGCTGGATTTACCGCGTCCGACGCCTGAAATCAGTGCGCGCTGGCTGGTTTCTGCGCTGGATAATACGCTGGCGCAGCAGACGCACGGTGCCGTGCACATTAACTGTCCGTTCGCCGAACCGTTGTATGGCGAGGACAACGGCGAGCATCAGGACTGGTTGCTGGCGCTGGGCGACTGGTGGCAGGGCCATGAACCGTGGCTGAATTATTCTCAGGTTTTGCCTGCAATCGCGCAGCCGGACTGGTTTTCCTGGCGGCAAAAGCGCGGCGTCATTATCGCTGGCCGTCTTTCTGCCTGCGAAAGTGAACAGGTGGCACAGTGGGCGGCGCAACTGGGCTGGCCGTTGATCAGTGATGTGCAGGCATCAACCGGCAATCCGCTTCCCTGCGCAGATTTGTGGCTGGCATCGCCGCAGGCGCAGGCGATACTGGCGCACGTCCAGTTGGTTATCCAGTTCGGTGGCGGTCTGACCGGTAAGCGCCTGCTGCAATGGCAGGCGACCTGTCAACCCGATGAATACTGGCTGGTTGACCCGCTGTCAGGCCGTCAGGATCCGGCGCAGCATCGCGGTCGTCGTCTACAAGCCCGCGTCAGTGAATGGTTACAGTCTCACCCGGCACAGCCTCAGCCTGACTGGGCAGAAGCCCTTGAGCATTGCTCGCAGCGGGCGTTACATGCGGTTGAAACCCGTCTCGACGGTGTATTTGGCGAGGCCGCCGCAGCGTGGCAGCTTCCGGCTTTATTACCTGAGCACGGCCAGTTATTTCTTGGCAACAGTCTGATTGTTCGTCTGGTGGATGCCTTTGCCCAACTCCCCGCCGGTTATCCTGTTTTCGCCAATCGCGGGGCAAGCGGTATTGACGGGCTGCTGTCCACCGCCGCAGGTGTGCAGCGCGCGACCTGCAAACCGACGCTGGTGCTGCTGGGTGATATCTCTGCACTTTATGATTTAAACGCGCTGGCGCTGATGCGTCAGTGTTCCGCGCCGACGGTGATTATTGTGGTGAATAACAATGGTGGACAAATTTTCTCGTTGTTGCCAACGCCCGAAGCCGAGCGGCAGCGTTTTTACTGCATGCCGCAGAACGTCAGCTTCAGCCATGCGGCAGCGATGTTTGGTCTGGATTATGCCTGTCCGGCATCGATGTCTGAGCTTCATCATGCCGTCAGACAATGCTGGCAGCATGGTGGCGTGAAACTGATCGAGTTGAAAGTCAGTGAGACAGAAGGGGCAGAATGCCTGCGTTCGCTGGTGAAGGAGATGAGCGCATCATGACGCTGGCCTGTCACACACTCAACCCAGAGGTTAAAGATCGTCCGTGGCTGGTGTTTCTCCACGGCCTGCTGGGCAGTGCAGATGACTGGCAACCCTTACTTCCTGCGCTTGAAGGCTGGCCTTGTCTGTTTGTGGATTTACCGGGACATGGTCGTTCCGCGTCGCTGACAGCTGCCGGATTTGCGGATGTCAGCCAGCTGTTAACCGATACCCTGCACGAAAATAACGTCACTGCGTACTGGCTGATCGGCTACTCGCTGGGGGGGCGCATCAGTCTGTATCACGCCTGTCAGGGTGATCGCAGCGGATTGCAGGGGCTGCTGGTGGAAGGCGCACATCCGGGGCTGACCTGTCAGGCTGAACGCGCACAACGCCGCCATCATGATCAGCAATGGGCGGCTCGCTTTTTGCAAGTACCGTGGAAACAGGCGCTGGAAAGCTGGTATCGCCAGCCGGTGTTTTCCAGCCTGACCGATGCGCAACGCCAGCAAATGATCGTGCTGCGTGAGAACAACAACCCGCACACTGTCTCTGCCATGCTGGCGGCCACGTCGCTTTCGGTACAGCCTGATTTACGCGCACAATTGCTGCGGCTTTCCCTGCCGGTTGTGTGGTTGTGTGGCAGTCAGGACGCCAAGTTTATTCATCTTGCGCAGCAATCCGGTTTCGGGCTACGCACTGTCGCTAATGCCGGGCATAACGCCCACCGTGATAACCCGGCGGAGTTTGCCCGTCAGGCGCTGGCATTTATTACTTCACCTGTCTTAAAGGAAGTTGAACATGATTTATCCTGATGAAAAAGAACTGTACGCGCCAGTCGAATGGCGTGATTGTACCGGCGAGTTTGAAGATATTCGTTACCACAAATCTACCGACGGCATCGCTAAAATCACCATCAACCGTCCGCAGGTTCGCAATGCATTTCGTCCGCTGACCGTCAAAGAAATGATCCGCGCACTCGACGATGCCCGTAACGACGAAGGCATCGGCGTGATCGTGCTGACCGGTGAAGGCGAAAAAGCCTTCTGTGCGGGCGGCGATCAGAAAGTGCGTGGCGATTACGGTGGTTATCAGGATGCCAGCGGTGTGCATCATCTCAACGTGCTGGATTTCCAGCGCCAGATCCGCACCTGTCCGAAACCAGTCGTGGCGATGGTTGCTGGTTATTCCATTGGCGGCGGCCATGTTCTGCATATGATGTGTGACCTGACCATTGCGGCAGATAACGCCATCTTCGGGCAGACCGGCCCGAAAGTTGGTTCTTTCGACGGCGGCTGGGGCGCATCCTATATGGCGCGTATCGTCGGTCAGAAAAAGGCCCGTGAAATCTGGTTCCTGTGCCGTCAGTACGATGCTAAAGCGGCGCTGGATATGGGGCTGGTCAACACCGTAGTTCCTCTGGCCGATCTGGAAAAAGAAACGGTGCGCTGGTGTCGTGAAATGCTGGAAAACAGTCCGATGGCACTGCGTTGCCTGAAAGCCGCACTGAACGCCGATTGCGACGGTCAGGCAGGGCTTCAGGAACTGGCAGGGAACGCCACAATGTTGTTCTACATGACCGATGAAGGTCAGGAAGGTCGCAACGCGTTTAATGAAAAACGCCAGCCGGACTTCAGCAAATTTAAGCGTAATCCATAATGCGTCGCGCCACGGTGTATCGGTACAGCGTGCCGATGGAGGCTGGGGTGGTGCTGCGCAATCAGCGCCTGAAAACCCGCGACGGTTTTTTGGTGTCACTGTGGCAGGACGAAGCAACGGGTTGGGGCGAAGTTGCGCCGCTGCCCGGTTTTAGTGTGGAAGATGTGTCTCAGGCGCAGGATGCCGTTCAGCATGGCCTGAGCCAGTGGGTGCAGGGGGCCTCGCTGGCTGCCGTTGCCTCTGCGTTCAGTGCTTTACCTTCGGTGGCTTTCGGGCTGAGTTGTGCGGACGCCGAATTACGCGGCGAATTGCCCGAAGTGCTGAGCACGCGCTGTGCGCCGTTGTGTCATGGCGATCCGAATGAGCTTTATGCGCGTCTGGGTGCGCTGCCGGGCGATTTTCGCGGCAGGAAAGTGGCTAAGGTGAAAGTGGGATTGTACGAATCCGTCGGCGATGGTCTGAATGTCAGTATGTTGCTGGAAGCCTTGCCGGAACTGCATTTGCGCCTTGATGCCAACCGCAGCTGGACGCCGGTCAAAGCCGAAGGGTTTGCCCGTCATGTGGCGCCCGAACTGCGTTCACGCATCGCGTTTATCGAAGAACCGTGCCTGACCCGCGAGCAGTCCCGCGATTTCGCCCGTCTGACCGGTATTGCGATCGCCTGGGATGAAAGCGTGCGCGAAACCGGTTTTACCGTGAAGGCCGAACCCGGGCTGGCGGCGATCATCATCAAACCCACGCTGACCGGCAGTCTGATGCGTTGCCGTCAGCTGATCGCGCAGGCGCATGCCGCAGGGCTGGAAGCTGTGATCAGTTCCTCCATCGAGTCGAGTCTCGGGCTGACACAACTGGCGCGCATTGCCCAATGGCTGACGCCGGACGCCATTCCGGGGCTGGATACGCTGGATCTCATGCGGACGCAGTTGATCCGTCGCTGGCCGGGCTCTGAATTACCGCTAACGGATGTGTCTGATCTGGAGATTGTGTGGCAGAGCAAATGATCAACGACTGGCCATGGCGCGAAAGGGCAAACCTTTCACCTTTTGCCGTAGCGCTGAAAGCGGGAGATATCACCTGGTGCTGGCGTGATTTACAGCACCGCATCGACACGCTGGCAGCCGGTTTTATTGCGCAGGGTGTGGGCGAGGGTGCGGGTGTGGTTTTGCGCAGTAAAAACACCCTTGATGCCGTACTCAGCTATCTGGCGTTATTACAAACCGGCGCGCGCCTGTTACCGCTTAATCCGCAACTGCCTTGGGCATTATGTGATGAACTGCTTTCGCAACTCGATATCGCTTTCGTACTGGATCTGGCGGAGCCGGAACTGCCGCTGAATATTCCCGCACTGACCATGCAGAATGCCTGTTGGCTCAGTTCTGCCGGATGGCAACCGCAGCGTATTGCCACGCTGACGCTGACATCGGGTTCCAGCGGTTTACCGAAAGCTGCAGCACATACGGTTGCCGCCCATCTCGCCAGTGCGGCGGGTGTGCTGAACCTGATCCCTTTCACCCGTAACGATAGCTGGTTACTTTCTCTGCCACTGTTTCATGTTTCCGGGCAAGGCATCGTCTGGCGCTGGCTGCTGGCCGGCGCTACGCTGATGCTGTCCGAAGAGCAACCGCTCGATGCAGCGCTGGCAGAATGCAGCCACGCTTCGCTGGTACCGACGCAACTCTGGCGTCTGCTGCAAGGCACGTCGGTGCCTGAAAAGCTGACAGACGTTTTGCTTGGTGGGGCGCAAATTCCTCTGGCGCTGACTGAACAGGCAGAAAGAGCAGGAATACGCTGCTGGTGCGGATATGGGCTGACGGAAACTGCGTCCACTGTGACGGCGAAACGAGCCGATGGCAGCGCCGGTGTCGGTCAGGTATTGGCGGGGAAGGAAGTCAAAATCGTTGATCAGGAGATCCTGATCCGCACCGACAGTATGGCCAGTGGTTACTGGAAAAACGGTCAGCTATCACCGGTGACTGATGCGCAAGGGTGGTTGCATACCCGCGACCGTGGCACGTGGATTGACGATGAACTGCAGGTGGCCGGGCGGATGGATAATTTGTTTTTCAGCGGCGGAGAAGGGATCCAACCTGAAGATATCGAGAAAGTACTGGTCAGCCACCCGCAGGTTTCGCAGGCATTTGTGGTTCCGGTGGAAGATGAGCAATTTGGTCAGCGACCGGTCGCCGTGCTCGAAGCACAAGCCGGGCTGGTGTATGAGGAACTCAATCGCTGGCTGAGCGATAAGATACCGCGTTTCCAGTTGCCGGTGGCCTATCATCCGCTGCCCGGGGCTTTGTCGCAGGGGGGGATTAAAATCTCGCGGGCGAGCGTCCGGCAATGGGTAGAAATGCTTTCGTAAAACAATAGCCCGGAATAAACAATAAAGGCCGCATAATGCGGCCTTTATGATTTCTGATGGTAAAAAGTCAGTCTTTCAGTGCTTTCTCAACCCCTGCGCCATAAGCCGGATCGACTTTATAGAACAGTGCCAGTTGGCGTGCCTGTGTTTCCGGCGAAGCATGTTTCAGCTCACCGGCAATGCGTGCAAACATACGCTGATGTTCAGCCTCAGACAGCAGGTTGAATAGCAAACGTGGCTGAGTGAAGTAATCATCATCTTCCCGGTGATTCCAGTGGTCTGCCGCGCCTTCAGTGCTCAGTGGCGGTTCGCTGAAATCGGGCTGTTGCTGGAACAAGCCCGCGCTGTTGGGTTCGTAAGTCACGCCGTTGCCGCTGTTACCGTCCACACGCATTGCGCCGTCACGGTGATAATTATGGAACGGGCATTTTGGCGCGTTGATCGGGATCTGATGATGATTTACGCCCAGACGGTAACGGTGCGCATCGCCGTAAGAGAACAGACGCCCCTGCAGCATACGGTCAGGTGAGAAACCGATGCCAGGTACTACATTGGCCGGGCTCATGGCGACTTGTTCTACTTCGGCAAAGTAGTTTTCCGGATTGCGGTTCAGTTCGAATTCACCCACTTCAATCAGCGGATAATCGCTGTGCAGCCAGACTTTGGTCAGGTCAAACGGGTTGTACGGCAGTTTTGCAGCGTCCGCTTCCGGCATGATTTGCACAAACAGTTTCCAGCGCGGGAAATCGCCGCGTTCAATCGCTTCATACAAATCACGCTGCGAACTCTCGCGGTCGGTGCCCACCAGTTTTTCGGCTTCATCGTCCATCAGGTTTTCAATACCCTGCTGGCAGCGGAAGTGGAATTTCACCCAGAAGCGTTCATTTTCAGTATTGATAAAGCTGAAGGTATGGCTGCCGAAACCGTGGATATGACGGTAAGACGTTGGCAGGCCACGGTCGCTGACATCAATGGTCAGCTGATGCAGGGCTTCCGGAAGATGAGAGAAGAAGTCCCATTTGTATGCCGGATTACGCAGGTTAGTGCGCGGGTCACGTTTGACGACGTGGTTCAGATCCGGGAATTTCAGCGGGTCACGCAGATAAAACACCGGCGTATTATTGCCGACTAAATCCCAGTTTCCTTCTTCGGTGTAGAACTTCATCGAGAAACCGCGAATATCACGTTCGGCATCCGCTGCACCGCGTTCACCGGCAACCGTCGAGAAACGGATAAACATGTCAGTTTGTTTGCCGATTGCGGAGAAGATCTTCGCGCGGGTGAAAGCGGTAATATCGTGCGTCACGGTGAAAGTACCATAAGCGCCGGAGCCTTTAGCGTGCATACGACGCTCCGGGATCACTTCGCGGTCGAAATGCGCTAATTTCTCAAGAAACCAGACATCCTGCAAAAGCAACGGGCCACGGCGGCCAGCGGTAATCACGTTGTTATTATCGACGACTGGCGCGCCAGCGCCGGTGGTTAAACCTTTCTTGGTCATAAAAATTCCTTCCGGTAATTGCGTGTGTATGTAAGTAAAAACGTTGGGGGGGTCCTTTAACCTCACTTAAGTCAAATTAACTCTACCGATTAGAAATAAACCCTATATTGATCAGAGGCAAATAGGTGGGAGTTATCATTTCGATGGGAAACGTTCATTTCATCAATGAAAACGATGTTTCTTACAATTTTCACAACCCCGGTGAATGCATTCACGTTCCAAAAAGTTGTTACGACTGAGTGAATTGCTTTAGACTTCCCTTGGAAGATTTATTGTCGTTTGACTGTTATTTAGGATAAATAATGAAAAAGTTACTTGTCGCTGGTGCCGCTGCCAGTCTGATGTTTGTCGCGGCATCTGCCAGCGCAATCAGTGTCAATGGTGAAGTCGGTGAGCATTACACGCATCTGGGTGTGGGCTTCGGCACCACATCTCCGGGTCTGGCATTGAGCGGTGATTACACCCATAACGATGACGACGGTGATGTGGCAGGCTTGGGTTTGGGATACAACATTCCGTTGGGTCCGTTCATCGCGACCGTCGGCGGTAAGGGCCTGTACACCAATCCTAAAGACGGTGACGAAGGGTACGCTGCGGCCGTCGGCGGTGGTCTGCAACTGCCAATCGCGAAAATGTTCACCCTGTACGGCGACTATTATTATTCCCCGGATTCCCTGTCCAGCGGCATTGCTAACTATGAAGAAGCGAACGCAGGTATTCGTCTGACGGCCATCCCGTTGGTTACCGTGAGCGTGGGTTACCGCTACATGGCGATGGATGGCAAAGATGGCAACCGCGATAACGTGGTGGCAGACGGTGCTTATTTAGGTGGCGCTGTTAATTTCTGATTTTGTCTGAAGCAAAATCTGAAGGCTCGCATTCGTGCGGGCCTTTTTGTTTTCTGGCGAACGGAGATTGTTTTTCTGTCCCAGCCTTTCTACAGTGGAGTAACAAAAAAGACAGAAGGAGAACGGGATGCTTAGGGTTGAGATGCTGAGTACGGGTGATGAAGTGCTGCACGGCCAGATTGTGGATACCAATTCGGCATGGCTGGCGAATTATCTGTTTGAGCAAGGTTTACCGATGACCAGTCGTGAAACCGTGGGCGACAGTCTGGACGCGCTGGTGGCTGTTCTCAAAGAACGCAGCCACATCGCTGATGTGCTTATCGTGAACGGCGGCCTGGGGCCAACGACCGATGATTTAAGTGCGCTGGCGGCGGCTAAAGCCTGTGATGTGGAACTGGTGGAAGATGCTGGCTGGATTGAAACCATGCAGGCGTTCTTCAATGAACGTGGCCGTCCGATGGCCGAATCCAACCGCAAACAGGCACAAATCCCGGCCAATGCCGAGCTGCTGGATAATCCGGTGGGCACCGCCTGCGGCTTCAGCGTGAAGCTCAACCGCTGTCAGATTTTCTTCACGCCCGGTGTACCGTCCGAATTTAAAGTGATGGTGGAACAACAAATCGTTCCACGTCTGCACAAACAATTTCCGGCGCTGGAAGCCCCGTTATGTTTACGTCTGACCACGTTCGGACGTGGCGAAAGTGACCTTGCCACCGAGTTGGATCAACTTGAGCTGCCGGAAGGCGTGGTGATGGGTTACCGTTCGTCATCGCCGATTATCGAGCTGAAAGTCACCGGCCCGCGCTCTCAGGAGGCTGCAATGCACAAAGCGTTTGAACGCGTGCGTGAAGTCGCAGGGGAGAGCACGATTTTTGAAGGGCTGGGTAGCCTGCCGGATCGTCTGGCAGAACGCCTGCTGGCGCAGGATTTACGTCTGGCGGTCAGCGAAAGTTTCACCGGCGGCCTGCTGAACTGGCGTCTGCAAAGCGCCGGGGTTCCGCTGGTCAACGGCGAGTTATTGCCCCAGGGTGACGAAGCCTCACCAGAGAAATCCCTCGAATGCTTACTGGCGCGTGCGCAGACGTTGGCCGAAACCACCGGCGCACAACTGGCGCTGGCTGTGGGCGCGCTGTCAGGTGCAGAATTAAGTCTGGCACTGCATACCCCAACCGGCACCAGCGGCCTGACAATCCGCTATACCGCCACGCGTCACGGACTGGCATTACGTCAGGAGACCATGGCGATGGTGGCGATGGATATGCTGCGGCGTTACCTGAACGGGTGGGAGCCGGTGGCGGATTACCCGTGGTTGGATCGGGTTGAGAAGGTTTAGCTTTAGCTCCCTCCCCTGCGAAGGGGAGGGCTGGGGTGGGGT
>NZ_JYDF01000087.1:0-2337 GCF_003263525.1 Rahnella sp. NRRL B-41462
TTTTTATTGCGCAGAAGAAACAGGCTTACGCTTGTTTAGCTTCAGCAGCGGCTTTCACGATCACAGCGAAAGCGTCTGCTTTCAGTGATGCGCCGCCAACCAGTGCGCCATCGATGTCTGGCTGGGTGAACAGTTCAGCAGCATTTGCAGCGTTAACAGAACCGCCGTACTGGATGATAACTTGTTCAGCAACCGCAGCATCTTGTTTCGCGATGTGGTCACGGATGAATTTGTGAACAGCCTGAGCCTGAGCCGGGGTGGCAGATTTGCCGGTACCGATCGCCCAAACAGGTTCGTAAGCGATGACTGCGCCTTCGAATGCTTTCGCACCCAGAGTGCTCAGAACCGCGTCCAGTTGTTTAGCGCAAACGGCTTCAGTTTTGCCTGCTTCGTTTTCTGCTTCGGTTTCACCGATGCACAGAACAGGAGTCAGACCCGCTTCTTTCAACACGCCGAATTTTTTCGCGATGAACTCATCACTTTCTTTGTGGTAAGTGCGGCGTTCTGAGTGACCGATGATGATGTATTGCGCACCGATGTCTTTCAGCATGTCGGCAGAGATTTCACCGGTGAATGCGCCAGACAGGTTAGCATCAACGTTCTGAGCACCCAGCGCAATACGGCTGCCAGCCAGAGCGTGTTTAGCCTGTGACAGGTAAACTTCTGGTGGAGCAATTGCAACGCCACAACCTACAACTGTGCTCAGTTCAGTACGCAGAGCAGCAATCAGTTCGTTAACCATGTGGGTGCTGCCGTTAAGCTTCCAGTTACCCATCACTAATGGATGTCGCATGTTTTTTCCTCCAAAAGGGGACGCGAGTGTCGATTAAAATTTCTGCCAAATAAGCAGATTACCTGTGCAACAGTATAGAGATCATTGGTCATAAAGGCTTTGCTTTTTGTCATTAAAAACCGTCATCTCACGGCTCAGCAAGCGCCAGCTTGACCGGCTCAACGGCGAATGTCAGTCCTTTTTCGCCATTGTCTGAAATGACAAAACGCACCGCGCCTACCTCCTGCTTATAAAACTGCTGACCTTTTCCTTTTTCGATCAGAGAAGCGACTCTCGCCACGCTTTGCTCGGTGGATAATGTGGCGTCGAACTGACGCATCAGATTAGCCATATAGCTTATCGCCAGCGTGCGTGCGGCCTTTTCTTCAGCCCCCTGAATCGGCAGATAGGTGATTTGCAGCGTTTTGATTTTACCGGTGCCTTTTTCCAGTGCGGTCGAGGCATACAGGTTTTCATTAATCTTGCTGGCGGCGCGGGTCAGGGAACTGTTTGGAGATTTATCACTGATCGACCGGAACTCGCCAATCTGCTGGGTCGGATTGGCTTCATTGTATTTGGCGCGAAAATTGATCAGCGTCGTTTCAAAGGTGGGTGCGCCAGCAAGCAGGTAAGGGGCTTTTGGCATCTCCTCTGCGCCAGAGTGATCGACCGGCGGATCGGCGAGTGCACTATTCTGGCAAGCGAGCATAAGCAGCGCGGGCAGCGCCAGTCGTAATAAGGATTGAGCAACAGTCATAGGGCGTTTCTTATTTTGTTTCAACAATCCGATTAAAGCGGGGAACGGGGGGTAATGTCAAAAGGAGTGCGTAAAGATTCTCGTCATCGCTGCCCGTGAGTTACACTCCGCCTGTTTTAATATTTTACTCCTCTTGTACTTTACGGAACGGACTGCCAATGACGTTACAGCATGCACTGTTTTCTTTTAACGGCCGCCTGGGCCGCCGCGATTTCTGGCTCTGGATGGTTAGCTGGTTGATTCTGATGGTGGTTGATTTCTTTTTTGCCGCACAGGAATGGATTACCTATCAGTCCGCCGGATTCGCGCTGGTGGTTTTACTGTGGCCGACTGCCGCAGTGTTGGTGAAAAGATTGCATGACCGCAATAAATCGGCCTGGTGGGCGCTGCTGTTTGTGCTGGCGTGGATGCTGGTGGCGGGTAACTGGGCAGCGGCGATGCCGCAGACGTGGAGCTGGGTTCTGGGCCGGCTCGCGCCATCGGTGATTTTCATTATGTTGCTGATCGACTGCGGCGCTTTTACCGGCACACCGGGCGCAAATCGCTTTGGCCCGGAACCGGACGACGTTAAATTCCGCTAGTTTTGCGCTAACAGATTTACCAGTAATGCTCGCTGGTCATATGGCCCGGCTTGCGTTTGAGATGTTTGCGCATACCCCGCGTGTCTTTCAGTACTTGCTGGGTATCGCGAACCATCTGGTGGATTGCCGCACAACATCACGTGGCTGTCCTCTGCCAGCATCTTAAGGCCGACAGCCGCTTCCAGTGCGCCGCTTTCAATCAGCGCAGGCACGCGACCGGTCCAGCG
>NZ_JYDF01000088.1:0-42667 GCF_003263525.1 Rahnella sp. NRRL B-41462
CCCCCCCAGATTCTGGCGGGTGAAAACCGGTATTCATGCTCGATTTTGATGCGTCGGATTTTGACCGGTCAGAATTTGATGCGTCAGATTTTGATGTGTCAGAATCTGACGGTTCAGCAGCAGCAGCACGAAGCTTGGCGATATTCAGCTGATACATGTTCGATGTGTTGCGGTTTCCCTTGCGGCGCTGGGTGCTGGTGATCCAACCGTCAGCCTCAAGTTTGCCCAGCGTAGTGCGCACGGTGCTTTCGCCTGCACCCAATTGGCGGGCAATGGTGGTGATCGACGGCCAGCACAGGCCTTCGTCAGAACTGAAGTCAGCGAGGCGCGCCATGATGGCCACCGCCGATATTTTTAAACCGGCAGCAGCGCAACCATCCCAGACATATGCGGATAATTTAACGCTCATAAAACCCTCGTGAATTTTCGCTGGAATTGTTCAGTAGGCTGGGCGCACTCATGCGGGTAACCGGCGCGCATGAAGATGACGCGATCCCCTGCTCTGTCGAAGCCCACGACGTGTACCACAACGCCCCGCCAATCCTTGTAACGCCGGTCCAGCTTCTGGATTTCTTCAGACATGCCGTCACCTTCTGGCTGCTCTGGCGGACGTAACCTACCCACCACGCCGCGAACTGGTAGTTGCACGGGATCCAGCGGTTATCTATCATCACTTCATACGAAAGAGAGCCAGCGACACCGCCTGTCGCCACACAGCGGATTTGCGGAACGCCAGCTTTTATGAGTAGACTGTTCATGCGTTAATCACTCCACACGATTTGTTAATGCACCGACGCCCGGGGACTGCACTCCTTGGGCGTCACCTTTTCCGGCTTTGCTTTTCTTTCCAAACAGCGCCAGCACAGCCCTAACCTCTGCATCACGCGCCGATAAATGACGGTGGTGATATTTCATAATTTCTGCGGCTTCAGCTTCATCAATCACGCCGTCTTCCAGCGCCGCCTGAATAATCATGTCAACGTGGCCACGGTGTGCCGCTGTACGCATGCTCTTACTGAACAGCTCTACCTGATCCAATTCATCCAATTGAGGGATGTCCACGAAGAGCCCGCCGCGGCGCTGTGAAAAGTACTCCGCCAGGTAACTGGTTCCGCTGATGTCTTCCATTGCTTCCAGCTCGGCAATTTCGAAAAACCGGCAACCGTTTTTTTCATATAGGTTGTTGTTGAACCCTGCTTCCGACATGCCCAGAGCGCCAGCCATTGCAGACCGACCACCGGGATAGGCTTTGCACATCGCTTTAACTACTGATTTCAGGTCTACCATGTTGTTTTCCCTTTGGTAGTTATGGCTGAGCGCCAGTGGTGTTAGTCTTTCCAGATGAAACAAAGTCTGGGTAGCGGTGGGGGTATAAAATTTGAAGCTCGTTAATCTGACCTTCATAAAATTTCACTAATCTTTCAGCTACTTCGAGGGACGCCATTTGCTGACCTCTTTCAATCCGGCTTAAATTCGCAGGGTCGATTTCAATCAGCTTCGCTACATGAGAAAGCGTGTGGCCTTGCGATGTACGCAAGCTTCGTAATGGTGATTGCATAAAACCTCCTATAATTGCGCAATTCGCATATTAAAGAGTAGTTACGAATTGCGCAAGTCGCTTTGCATATGACGCAAAAACAACTTGTAATAGGCGCATGAACATAGGAAAACGCATAAGAGAACTTCGCCTGGCGAAGGGAATGAAAATTAGTGATCTGGCTGACGCTGTCGGAATTGACGGTGCGAATATTTCTCGCCTTGAGACAGGTAAGCAAAAGTCATTTACTGAACAATCACTTAGTAAGTTTGCTCAAGCTTTAGACGTTGAGGTTTCTGATCTCTTTACTGCGGCTGAAAACAGGAATACTGTATATGAATACAGTAAAATTAATCCTGTGGTGCAGAAGGAAACAGCCGTGTTCAGAGTCGACATACTTGATATAAGCGCTAGTGCGGGCGGTGGATTTATTCAGGGAAGCGATGTGATCGATGTGATCAGGTCCATTGAGTATAACAACGAGCGGGCTATTGCCATGTTCGGTAGCAGACCTCCCGAAACAGTGAAAGTAATCAATGTGCGCGGCGATAGTATGGCTGACACTATTGAGCCTGGCGACTTGATATTTGTCGATGTATCAGTTACAGACTTCGATGGTGATGGAATTTATGTCTTTGGATTTGATGATAAAATTTACGTCAAAAGATTGCAGATGATTCCTGATAAAATCTTGGTGATCTCTGATAACAACAAATATAGAGAATGGACAGTAGATGAATCTAATCAACATCGATTCTATGTATTTGGTAAAGTTATGATAAGCCAATCGCAGGCATACAAGCGCCACGGCTAAACCTTCATTGAAAGAAATGACCGCCTATCACGGCGGTTTTTTTTCGCTCCAACAATTGCGCAATATGCAATTTAATACTTGCGTGATTCGCAATTGTGTTTTATCTTTTCCTCATCGGCAGCACAACGGCAAGAACACTGGGGGGTTAATGAACTCACTTACCATAAACCCAGTATGACCACAGTCCCAGTGTTCTTCCCGTTGTGCAAAGCATCCTGGTGATGGTCGGGTTCCCTACCCGATTGCGGGTTCAACTCCCGCCGCCCAATCAGATCGACGTGGAACCTCGATAATTGATGTGTGTAGTTGTCTTTCGGCGGTGGCATGACTCTTCAACCTACCCAAGGGGGAGCGAAGATAATGTTCTGATCATGACCACCGCCAATTTTTTCGCAGACATAGACAAGGGCCGCTGGCACCCACCCAGCACGCCCTGTGCATTACCGGCCGCCCTTGTCTATGTGTGTGAGTAGTTAACCAACTGAGA
This sequence comes from Rahnella sp. NRRL B-41462, assembly GCF_003263525.1. Taxonomy (NCBI): domain Bacteria; kingdom Pseudomonadati; phylum Pseudomonadota; class Gammaproteobacteria; order Enterobacterales; family Yersiniaceae; genus Rahnella; species Rahnella sp. NRRL B-41462. The sequence goes on from NZ_JYDF01000088.1 coordinate 2,839, forward strand.
AGGAAATGAACATGTTTGGAATGTTTAAGAAAAAAGCGCGCAAAGCAGTCGCCGAAGTGAAAAAGATGGAAAACCGTGACGCTGTTGAAGCAACTGTTTGGGGCGCCTACGCCATCGCTTATGCCGACGGCACCTGCGACGCGAAAGAAATTGCTGTTCTGGAAAAAACCATCAGTGCTTTACCGGCATTCTCACCATTCTCTGGCGAAATTGCCCAGATGAGCAGCAACATTCGCGCCCGTTACGAAGCATCGCCACGCAGCGCAAACGCACAGGCTTATCGTGAGTTGTCTGATGTCGCTGGCACTTCTGATGCTGTTGATGTCCTTTGCCTGTGTCTGGACATCGCCGATCAGGACGGCATCGGCGAGGAAGAAGAAGCCACACTTAAGAAAATCGCCCAGTCCCTGCAACTGTCTTTAGACCAGTACTTATGATCGGCAAACTTCGTCTGGCCGGTGCCGGTCTGATCTTGTTTCTGGTCGTCGCTGTGGACTTCACCAGCCGCATTATGTCGACCGTCGCCGATGGTTTTCTGGTTGTGGCTTTACTGGTGGTTATCTGGCCGGTGATTAGTAAGAAGTCCTGAGTTTTATAGTGCGGGTTTCGGCCCGCATCAATGGTTCACAAAGTGCATTGTGAAACTGAGGAAATGCAAATGGCTGAAAGTCGTATGACCAACGTCCCGGAGTTTCTCTCCGAACTGGACGCCGGTATTTTCGAAAACAAAATCGCCGCCGCGCTGAATGCCGCCGCTCTGGGTGTTCTGAATAACGGCGGTAAAGGCAAAGTGACCATCGAGATTGATGTTTCCCGGATCAGTAATTCGATGGAAGAAAAACGCGTGATGCTGGCTCACAAATTGAAGTTCTCAGCACCTACGCCTCGCGGGAAAACCTCCGAGGAAGACACCACCGAAACCCCAATGTACGTGGGCAAAGGCGGCAAGCTGACCATCATGCAGGAAGATCAGGGCCAATTGTTCACCATCGCCGGAGATCCTGACGGCAAACTCCGTGACGCGCGATAAGCATCGTTTAACCATCCGATAAAAGGAAATTATTATGTCTCAAGTTTTAGACGCATCAGCAATCAAAGAAGTCCGGGATATGTCCCTCTCCACCTTACTGGAAGAACGCCTGTCATCAGCTGACTGCCCTGCTGTTGCCTTGCCAGAATCAGTCCGCATTCATTCGCTGGAAAACCTGCAAGATGGCCGGTTCCGCTTCCGCGGGAAGATGGAAACCGCCAGCATTCAGGATTTCTCCCGCTACTGCAAAGATTACGCAGGCGAAGGCGTCCGCAGTTTCATCAATGCTGACAACATGGCGGCGGTGACCGTGTTTAATCTCGGCACACTGGCCGAGCCAGGCCACGCTGATAACATCGCGGTTCTTAAGCTGAAACGCACTGCGCCATTTCAGGCTTTGCTGAACATCAACGGCGATAAAAATTCACAGAAAGATCTGGCCGAGTGGCTGGAAGACTGGTCTGAATTCCTGATGGCGTTTACCGCTGACGGCGAAGTGCTGGACATCAAGAAAGCAATTGGCGGCGTGCGAAAAATCACCATCGAAGCATCCAGTTCTGCGGATCATGAAGACAGTGATTTCGGCGCCAAGCGCTCAGTGATGGAAAGCGTTGAGGCAAAAAGCAAAGAAGTCATGCCTGCGGCATTCGAATTTAAGTGCGTGCCATATGAAGGCCTGGGAGAACGCCGATTCCGCCTGCGCTACAGCGTACTGACCGGCGGCAATGCTCCGGTGCTGGTTCTGCGGATCGTGCAGTTGGAAACAGCTGAAGAACTGATGGCCACTGAGTTCCGCGAACTACTGGAAGCCAACTTCACCGACGTTGAAGTCGAAACATTCATCGGTGAGTTCAAAGCCTGATAGCGCGGCCTTAAATGCCCTGACCCACTGGGGCATTTAGTGAATCGTTATTACTGAGATCTAATTGCCATCACTGGCAAGGGATTCGCTCACGCCGAAATCTGGAAATCACTTATTTAGGAATGCAGCCATGAAACTTATTCAACCGGTCACACCAGAACGCAATGCCGATAACTTGGGATATTGGACTCACCCTGATTTCTTCGAACCGGCCAACGGTAACGAATACCCAGCGCCAGGCGAATTTGAAGCGTGGGCAAAATCTCAGGCCGTCGAAGTTTATACCCTGTCACTTGATGCCGATCCAGCAGCTGACGATATTCAGGCTGCCTATGAAGCAGGCGAAGCTGATGTTTCTGCGTGGAACCCAACGCCACCGACGGGTGAAGGTTGGTTCTTGGTTTCTGTTCACGATACTGAAGACGGACCATACAGCGTGTGGTTGCGCAGCATCGCCGAAGAGCTTCAAGAAATAGCGCGCCTAAAATCTGATTTTCTGGAAAAGCACCAGGTGGCGGTTACCGCTGCTTATGAATATTTCAAAGCCTGCCCTGTGGGTAATGAACGCACTATCGCGCACCAGATTTATCAGGTACTGCGCACAGCGACGAGGGTTGGCTGATCATGAAAGAGCGCCCTATTTTATTCAACGCTGAGATGGTGAAAGCAATTCTCAGCGGTCGTAAGACGCAGACACGCCGAGTTATGAAGCCGCAACCTTCTTCCGGCGTTCGCAAATCAGTGCTCGTCAAATCCGGAACTGAAGATGGCCACGGTAGGGAACATGTTTGCCCACTCGGTCAGCCAGGCGATCAGCTCTGGGTGCGTGAGGCGTTCGCAACCTTAGCTTGCGGCAGTTACGAACCAGAAAAACCATCGCTAACTGGAACCTATCAAGAGGTTAGATATCTTGCCACTGACAGACTTGCAGACTGTGATGCGGACGTTCGCGGCTATAACTGGCGGCCATCCATCCATATGCCGCGCTGGGCATCACGTATCGACCTGCTGATCACCGGCGTTCGCGTTGAGCGGTTGAACGATATCAGTAATGAAGATATCCGGGCAGAGGGTGCAGCACAGTTCGGTTGCACATCTCACCGCGTTAATTTCCAAACGCTATGGGAATCTATTTACGGCGAGGGAAGTTGGGATGCGAACCCGTGGGTCTGGGTGATCGAATTCAAACGTGTAGCGCCAGCAGGAGAGTAGCCATGAAAGTCTACATCGTCGGGCCGATGACCGGCCTGCCGCATTTCAATCGTCCCGCCTTCCAACAAGCGGCGATCAACCTGTCATTCGAGAAGCATGTCCCGCTGAATCCGGCGATTCTGCCGGACGGTCTGACAGAGGCTGATTACATGGCCGTCGGCCTGACTATGCTCCAGCGCGCAGATGCTATTTACCTGCTGACAGGATGGCAGTTCAGCGCGGGCGCCAGAGCAGAACATGCGCTGGCTTTAAAGCTGGGTTTGGAAGTAATCGAACAGAGGGAAAGAAGCCATGACTGAGACAACCCGTTCGCATTTCGTCAGGCAGTTTTTTGTGAAAAGAATGCTGAATCTGTGGTTTGTCCCAGTTGAGTTTGCGCCAGCAATGCCGCCGGGGGAGAAAATGCTCTGGTGGCGAGCTGGGAAATATTACGGCCGATTTCGGGTCAGTCAGTAAACCGGTGTGCAGCCGGCTATAACTAAACGTGTGGAGAAAAAGCGTATGGGCCAATTAGTTTCTTTAGCGGAATGGGCGGCAGGACCAAATGGCTTCAAGGAACCTCCCTGCAAAGCCACCCTTCATCGTATCGCGAAAACCCGGCAGACATATCCGCCAGCGGTTAAGCAAGGTCGCCGATGGGTTGTTGATGAGGAAGCCAGGTTTATTGGTATGGTTGATCGGGTCGAAATATCGAACCATCTTCCGGCCAGCGCCCGCACTTTAGTGGAGAAAGCACTTAATGGCAGCAAGACCCCGTAAATACAACATTTCAACACCGAACTTGTATTGCAAATTGGATAAGCGAAACAACAAAACGTACTGGCAATATCGTCACCCCATTACGGGGGAGTTTATTGGTTTTGGTACGGATTCAGATGCCGCGCATGCAGCGGCACTTGAAATGAATCGCATTACGGCTGAGCAATTAACTTCTCAATCTTTCGCCCTGATAGATATTGCGAAACAAAAAGCCGAACCAAATGCTCAGAACATGCGATTAAAGCAATGGGTGAAAGAATATAAAGCCATCCTTGACCGACGTGTGCAGCGAAAAGAGCTTGCATCATCTACTGCCAGGGGGCGCAAAGCATGTGCTGAACTTCTCTCGGCTCGTTCTCAAAACACATTGCTCAAAGAGTTCGGCGCACGTGAGATGGCTGCATTGATAAACGAATATGTCGATGCAAATAAAACAAGAATGGCACAGGTCATGCGAGCCGCTTGGATCGATATGTTTAAGGAAGCACAGTTTGCTGGAGAGGTTCCACCCGGTTTTAATCCGGCTCTGGCCACCCGTAAACCACTGGATGAAGTCTCCAGACAGCGACTCACGCTCGAGAACTGGTGGGCGATCTATCACGAAGCAGAACGTAGGTCACCGTACATCTGCAATGCAATGCTGCTCGCTGTTGTTACCGGCCAGCGGCGTGGCGACATAGTAAAAATGAAATTCTCTGATATCTGGGATGACATGCTTCATGTAGTCCAGGGAAAAGGTAAAGGAAAAATACGGATAGCGATCCCCCTCTCGTTGCGATGTGACGCCATCAACATGAGTGTTCGTGATGTGATCAACAAATGTCGCGACCGTGTGCTGAGTAAACATCTTGTCCATAACTCAACAGTCATCGGCGGTTCGGCGCTGGGTTCACCAGTGGCAGAAGGGTCATTAACTCAACGATTCGCGGAAGCCCGGGATTGCGCAAAAATTAAAATTGAAAAGGGTAAAACCCCGCCGACATTTCACGAACAACGTTCCCTTTCCGAGCGCTTGTATAAAGCACAGGGGATCAACACTCAGGAATTGCTGGGACACAGTTCAGCGAAGATGACGGAGCTCTATCATGACGAGCGCAGGGAGAAGTGGATCGTCATCGCCGTTTAATTATCAGCCGGTTTTGGGGAAGGGTTTTGGAGGGTTTTTGGAGAGGGAATTTATTTAAAGAAAAAACAGTAAGTTATTGGATTTGCGTGCTGCCTGTGCGGCAGTGAACTGTTGGGTTTTCAGCTTTAGGCTTTGAACGGCAAGAGATTATCCCTGTTTTAGCAGAAATACCCTCTTTTTTTGTGGGTTCGCATGCACTCATTAAATCAATGAGTTAGGAGCAGTGCAAAAAAGAGGGTCAGTCTGGAGATGTCATTAATACTCCATCCCGGCCTTCCCCTTCGCCGGGGAACGAGCAAGAAAAAAACTTCTGCCCTTATTTTTAACAGGAAGAATCAGAACGAGGGTTTTATTCGATCGAGACTGGCGTGATCAAAAATCTTGCTGAACGGAGCGGCCTGAAGACCGGGGGCTTCAGGACCGGGAGAAGGCATCGCGGAGCGACAAGATTTTGCGCCACACGCTGCGGTGACAGAACATGCCCGTCGTGCCTGCGACAGCGCGCAGTGAAAAGAGCGTGGAGTCCAGAGGCCCGCGCGATTGCGGGTCTCTGGGCCAGTGTGGGCGGCGAGCCCACGACCTTGACCTTGACCTTAAAAACGAAAATCAAATTTTCGTCACACTATCAACGAGTGCCATTTCTTCACTGCTCAGCAGCTTCTCAATATCCACCAGGATCAACATACGGTCACCCAGCGAACCCAACCCCGTCAGATACTCCGTCGACATGGTCACGGCGAATTCCGGTGCCGGGCGGATCTGATCCTGGCTCAGCGACAGCACGTCTGATACGCCGTCAACCACGATCCCGACAACGCGGTTTTCGAAGTTAAGTACAATCACCACCGTGTTTTCGTTGTAAATCACATCTTCCTGAGCGAATTTCACCCTCAGGTCGAGGATCGGCACGATGACGCCGCGCAGGTTGGTGACACCTTTAATAAAGGCCGGGGTGTTAGCAATACGGGTTACCTGATCGTATCCACGGATTTCCTGCACTTTGAGGATATCGATGCCGTATTCTTCATCGCCTAAAGTAAAGATCAGAAATTCCTGACCTACTGTTTCGCCCGCAATTTTCGCCACGGTTGCAAGTCCTGCCATGTTGTTCACCTTTGCTTTTATCTTTAAATCGGCCTGAGTTTTTCACACCCGGCAACCTTGCGGTCACCGGCAGCTTTGCTTGTTATGCGGCGGTGGAGCCTGTTGCTAATTTATCGCGGTTCAGTGACTGCAATGCAGACACGTCCACGATCAGCGCCACACTGCCGTCGCCCAAAATAGTGGCGGCGGAAATGCCCGGTACTTTGCGATAGTTGCTTTCCAGGTTTTTCACCACAACCTGATGCTGACCAATCAACTGATCAACCAGCAACGCGTAGCGACGCCCTGCACTCTGCAAAATCACCACAATGCCCTGCGTGGCTTCGGTTTTGGCGTCTTCAACATCAAAGACGTTGTACAACTCAACCAGCGGCAGGTATTCACCGCGCACCTGCAGAACACGTTCGCCACCGGCCATCGGATGCAAATCCTCTGACAGCGGTTGCAGAGATTCCATCACCGCGTTCAGTGGCAGAATGAAGACTTCTTTACCGACTTTCACTGACATCCCGTCGAGGATCGCCAGCGTCAGTGGCAGCAGGATACGGATGGTGGTGCCTTTGCCCTGCTGGGAATGGATTTCAACGTGCCCACCCATTTCCTGAATGTTTCGTTTCACCACGTCCATGCCGACACCACGGCCTGAAACGTCAGTGACTTTTTCTGCAGTCGAGAAGCCTGCGGCAAAGATCAGCATGCCGACTTCTTCATCGCTCATGTTGTCATGGACATTCATGCCCTGCGATGCGGCTTTCGCCAGAATACGTTCGCGGTTCAGACCGGCACCATCGTCGATCACTTCGATGCAGATATTGCCGCCCTGATGTTCCGCAGAAAGCGTCAGGTTACCGGTGGGTTCTTTACCATTGGCAATACGCACATCCGGCGTTTCCACACCGTGATCCAGACTGTTACGCACCAGGTGCGTTAACGGATCGATGATACGTTCGATCAGGCTCTTATCCAGTTCGGTCGAGCTGCCGAGCAGTGTCAGTTCGATTTGCTTATTCAGTTTGCTGGCCAGATCTCGCACCAGACGCGGGAAGCGGCTGAACACGAATTCCATCGGCATCATACGAATCGACATCACCGATTCCTGCAAATCACGGGCATTACGTTCGAGCTGGCCCATGCTGTTGAGCAGGTCACTGTGGACAACCGGATCCAGCAGATCTGAACGCTGCGCCAGCATGGACTGGGTGATCACCAGTTCGCCCACGAGGTTGATCAACTGGTCAACCTTTTCAACAGCAACACGGATGCTGGTGGATTCAGGGGCTTTAGGTGCACGGGCTTTCGCCGGTTCGCTGTTCGGCACTGCCGTCAGTACCGGAGCCTGACGGGCGACGACCGCCGGTGCTGCGGCCACTTCCGCCACAACAGGCGCGGATGCGGCAACCGCAACGGCTTCAGAAGCAACCGCTGCCGGGGCGTGAGTGAAGCTGATTTGTTCCGGCTCCAGCACAAAACACAGCACGGCAATAATGTCGTCTTCGCTAACCGTGGTGACCAGGGTGGCTTCCACGCTGTCATCAGTCTGAACCGGATCTTTTATCTCGCCGAGATTGCCGAGTTCCTCCAGCATCACAGGAATTTCCTGTGTTTTCAGGCCGGAGAGACGAACGCGCAAATCGCCCTTACCGGCAGCGGGTGCAACCGGCGCTGTCGCGACAGATTGTGCCGCTGTCTGGTCTTCAACCACGTGAAGATCAGGCACAGGTTCACGCGCCTGTTGCGCTTCGAGGGCCAGTTGTCTCAGGGCCGCACAGATATATTCAAAGCTTTCTGCGTCAGGATCCCGGGAAGATTTATAGGCGTCGAGTTGCTCCTGCATAATGTCTTTTGTTTCCAGAAACAGGTTGATGATGTCGGTGCTCAGGCTCATTTCAGCGCGACGAGCACCGTCGAGCAGGTTTTCCAGTAAGTGAGTCGTTTCCTGTAAAACCGTAAATCCAAACGTGGCTGCACCGCCTTTGATTGAGTGCGCTGCGCGGAAAATCGCATTCAGTTGCTCAATGTCAGGCGCCTGCGGATCAAGTAACAACAGATGTTGTTCCATGTCCGCCAGCAACTCGTCTGCTTCATCAAAAAATGTCTGATAAAAATCAGTAATATCCATGCTCACGTGATCACCTCTGCTGTGAATCGCGGCTTGTTAATGTGTCGCAGGTGCCGTGCCCGCCGCGGCAGCCGGAGCTGCCGTCGCAGGTTGAGCGCCTGCCGAGGGTGTCACTGGCGTCTGCGTCTCAATCCCGGGTATTGATGGTGCTTTCTCTGGTGTGGCCGGTGCCGGGTTTGCCTGTGGCGCTAACGCCGGAGCTGCCGGAGCCGAACTCATTTTTGGTGCTAATGCCGGCACTTTTTGTGTGCCTTGTACTTGTCTTTGCAGCTCGCCAGCGTCACTGATCGTGATCGCCTCGCCCTCGCTGTTTTCCCGTTCAATCGCTTCTTCCGCGTGTTTGTTCAGGACCAAAATACTGATACGACGGTTGATGGCGTCACCTGCCGGATGGTTTTTCAGTTGCATGGAAGACCCCATGCCCATCACCCGCAGGACTTTCCCTTCGCTGAGGCCGCCGCTCATCATCTCGCGACGTGAAGCATTCGCGCGCTCAGTCGACAGTTCCCAGTTGCTGTAGCCACGTTCACCTGTGGCATACGGCATGTCATCGGTATGCCCCGCCAGACTGATCTTGTTCGGAAAACCATCCAGTACCGGGGCAATCGCCCTGAGGATATCGCGCATGTACGGCTCAACAATCGCGCTGCCAAGCTGGAACATCGGGCGGTTTTTGCTATCGATAATCTGAATGCGCAAACCCTGCTCGGTCAGGTTAATCATCAGGTGTGGACGTAAATCTTTCAGCCGCGGATCCGACGCCAGCATGTCTTCCAGCTTTTGCTGCAACCGCTGTAAATCGTCCGACTCACGCTTACTCGCTCCCTGCGACTGCTCCATTTTATGGACTTCCCCGTCCTGTACGGTCGGGTCTTCGCCACCGCCCGGGATCGGGCTGGTAGCATCGCTGCTGCGCGGCCCGCCGGTGATCGCCACCGCAAGGGGGGTACGGAAGTATTCGGCAATTTGCACCAGTTCTTTAGGGCTGGAGATCGAAATCAGCCACATCACCAGAAAGAAAGCCATCATCGCTGTCATAAAGTCAGCGTAAGCAATCTTCCACGAACCGCCGTGATGCCCTCCGCCGTGTTTATTCTTTTTCTTGCGTACAACAACGATTGGATGGCTCTGATGCTTCATACTTTTTCTTCTTCAGTTTGTTTCTGACCCGGCGACTTGACCTGGCGAACGTGTTCCTCCAGTTCAATAAAGGAAGGCCGCTCCGAGGTGTACAACGTTTTACGGCCAAACTCGACGGCAATTTGTGGCGCATAACCGTTAATGCTCGATAGCAAAGTCACCTTGATGCACTGCATCATTTTGGCGTTTTCAGCACTCTTCTGGCGTAACACGCTGGCCAGCGGAGAAATAAAACCGTACGCCAGCAGGATACCGAGGAAGGTCCCGACCATCGCGTGGGCAATCAGTGCCCCGAGTTCTGCGGCAGGTCGGTCAGCAGCGGCCAGGGTATGTACGATCCCCATTACCGCGGCGACGATACCGAATGCCGGGAGTGAGTCACCCACCAGCGCCAGGCTGTTCGCCGGCACTTCACTCTCGTGCTCGTAAGTTTCGATTTCCTCGTCCATCAGCGCTTCAATTTCAAAGGCATTCATGTTGCCGCTGACCATGAGGCGCAGATAGTCAGTCAGATATTCGACTAACTGTTTATCGGCAAGGATGCGCGGATAATTAGCAAAAATGTCGCTTTCGGCCGGATTGTCGATGTCATTTTCCAGCGACAGCATCCCCTGTTGGCGTGATTTGGCTAATACCCGGTAAAGCAGCGCCATCAGATCCATATACAACGCTTTATTGTATTTTGATGCGCGGAACAACTGCGGCAGCGCGCGCATGGTGGATTTGATCGCTTTGCCGTTGTTACCGACGAAGAAGGCACCGATGCCGGCACCGGCAATAATGAGCAATTCTGCGGGTTGGTATAACGCGCCCAGCTCACCGCCGACGAGCATGAAACCGCCGAACACAGAGCCCAACACCACGATGTAACCTATTATCACTAGCACGATGAATCCTTAATTCGATGTGGTTTTAGGGCGAGGTTAAGCGCGCGCCATGTGCCTGACCGATTTGTGCCGTAGAAACGTGCATAAAAAGTGTCAGAGAATGGCTGAGATGTTAGGGGGGAATTGATGAGCGGTGGTAGCCACCGCTCAGAACGACTTACTGCTACCCAACTATCTCAAACTGCGTGCTTGACCTGTTCGTCCAGCTCTTGAGATGTTATATCGGCAACCTGCGGGGAAAGTTTACGTTTTTTTACTGCTCGGGACGGGGGCTGGCAAAGACTGCAAACAAACCCGTGGCGGGGTTGGTGTGCATGGGTAATAAATGAGCCATCACAGCAGTTACACGCTGAAAGCTGCAACATGCCGCTGTCGACAAAACGTACTAACGTCCAGGCACGGGTCAGCGCAAGGATCGGCGCTTCCCCCGGCTGCTCAGGACACTGTTCCAGATATAAACGATAAGCCTTGATCACCGCCTCCACGCCATTACAGTGGCCGCTCTTTAGCAGGAAAGAGTAAGCGTTGTAAAACATGGAGGAATGGATGTTCTGTTCCCAGGTCATGAACCAGTCAGTAGAGAACGGCAACATGCCTTTCGGGGGAGGACTTCCTCGCAACTCTTTGTACAATTTAATCAGTCGGCCACGACTTAATTGCGTTTCGCTTTCCAGCATCTGCAATCTGGCACCCAGCGTAATCAGTTCCATAGCCAGCTGAATGTCCCGTGCTTCCTGAACAATACTTTTTTCTGCTGGCTTGGTTGACGCATCTTTACCAGACATAGCTACGCCCTTTTCTTCATCGCGCCGCTTTCTTTCGCGGCCAGGCCTTTCAGCAGATGGCTGGACAACAAGATACCGGTATGGATTTGTTGTAAGTCATCCACCCGCGATTCCTGGGTCAAGCGTTCAATTGTCTTGCTGTCATCAAAGCGGAACTGACACAAAAGCTGGTTCGTTTCAGCTAACTTCACCATCTGAGGCAGCGTCAGCTGTCTCAGGGTATCTGCCATAACGTCATCGATCCCCAGGCGAAACATCGCTGAGGCCTTTTCGTCGTTAATCAAACGCTGTGCCAACAGTAAATATGACAGGTTGATATCATATATGTGCTTAAGCAATTCGGACATTCTGTTCTACCCCATTACCGATGCCGTTTTTTTAAGACGGCGGATTGATAGACATATTCCATGCAGCAAGAGTTTTACCCGGCGTGACAGGAGTATTTTTTACTATCAAAACAATTGGATCATTGGCTGATTAATAAATCTCACGATGATTATTAGATTTATCCCGCGGTATTTACTTCACCGCCAATACAAAGTTGTTCCTGATGTAAACTAAATTAATTGTGACAATTGCACTGCTAAGTAATCGAAAAACACTTTAGTTTTGGTGTACTGGCAGAGTCCGTTGCTGTGATGGCGCCTCATTCAGTGAAACGCTTTTACATACATTATTAGGAATAATCTTACTACGCTGCAACTCTAACCCCGTTTCCTTTATACATACAATCTTACCGTTGACGAATTTTGAATAAAGTGTGATAGAGATCACACTTTATAACTTTATTTTGCTTCTGAAAGTGCAATTTATCGTAAAAATCTGCGCATTTTTAAGCCAAAAGTAAAAAAGCGTCTAAAAAGCTCTCTTCAGACAGCCTTTTTTAGCCTTTTTTAGATCAATTTGTACAAAGGCCAACCAAAGCCAAATGAACAGCACAGATAATAATTAATAACTTCTCATGCAGCTATTTATGCTGGAAATTTCAAATAGCATGATCATTGTGCTAAATACACTCAACCCAGTCAGCACAAGGGTTTTCGGGGAGTTGTCCTAATGGTTTGTGAGGAAATTAAGCGCGAATTGTTCTTAAACCGTGAGCAAGCACGCGGTTTAAGAAATAAAAAGACAATTATTGTAATAATTTATGACCGGACGTGCGGAAACATCCAGCAACAAGGCCGGATTGATAAGAAGAAGTGATGGAATGGCATAGTGGTGCCGAACTTAACCTATCGGCAACTGTTCAGGAAAACTTTAATCATTGTGCTTAAAAAAGTGATTTATACCGCGCAATAGCAAATTAAAAACGCACGACTAGGAATTTTATTACCAAACCAGCATCTGTCGCCAGTTTCACCTGCAGATTGGCGATTAAAACGCATTTTTAACTACGCTGTCAGAAGAATATTAGACAGCAAGCTTAAAAAATGTACCGCCATTAAACCGGCTAATTAAACGGAAGGATAAAATAGGCGTTGCAGGATAAATGAATAGTTTCCTGCACATGAGAAACGGGGTTTCCGAACGTTAATGCAGCAGACACTTAACAACCTGCCGAAATTTCCGGCAGGTCATAACGTGAAATTATCTACACCGCGTTTGGTGATTAAAAAGGCATGGTTCGCGGATCAGGATGCTGATATTCAAAGCCAAGTTCTTTGCAGATTCGCTCACCATCGACGATTTTGCCCTTCTGTGCTGAAGCTTGTTCAGCAAAAGTCGGCGGCTCCAGCCCCATCTGTCTGGCCAGCGCCGGATAAAACTCCGCTTTGGCAGGATGAGCAGGTGCGCACAGGTTATATGTATGGCCGCCTTTCGGCAGACTGAGTAACAACGCAATCGCGGCAATCACATCATCCTGATGCACCAGGTTGACACCATGCTGACCGCCTTTCACCTGCGTCTTTCCGGCCATAAAACGTCCCGGATGGCGATCGCCGCCGACCAGACCGGCCAGACGCAGTACATCGACAGACGTATTGGGTAAACCATGGAGCCAGTTTTCGAGTTCTTTGAGCACCTTTCCGCTGGTCGTGACCGGTTCAAGCGGCGACCCCTCACGCACCACACCCTCTCCTTCACCGTAAACAGATGTCGAGCTGGTGAAAATAATGCGTTTGACGTTATGCGCCAGCGCGCTGTCGGTTAACAGCTGTACCGCCTGGAAGTACAGTTCGCTGCCGTCCACCGTCCGGCGCGCAGGCAGGGTAATAATCAGCGCATCGACATTCAGCAACTGATCGAGATCTTCCGCCACACATTCCATCTGCGGCGTAAACACCAGCGGGAAACACTCGATCCCCACGGCTCTGGCGGCATCTACCCCATCCGGCGTGGTTTTACTGCCGACCACCTGATAACCTTTTGAAGCCAGCGCCATCGCCAGTGGCATTCCCAGCCAGCCCAGTCCGATAATCGAAACCTTCTTCATACTTCGCTCCGTTGTTTCATTGGCATGTGGCATCACATCACCCACTGCTGATACTGCTTCCTTTATACTAGCAAATGTCACCTTTTCCCGGTTCAGCCTGCGTAAGGTTTTCTCTGCCTCTGTTAACAGATCATTCATTTATTCGATGAAAACCCTGCTGCAGATAAGAAAAACTCATCATCGGAAAAAAAGGTTGCGCTGTTACCGCCCGATAGTTTAGTTTTATTGGCAGCGAATTTGATATGTGTGGCGAATGATTCAAATCTGAATCACGCGGCATATAAATGAACATACTGAGACACTGACATGACAAACGTTCTGATTAACCACCGTCATCACCATCACCCTGACTAGTCTTTCAGGCGATTGGTGCTGGGAGACTGTTTAGATCTTCCAGTGGCGCAGAACGCAGAGATAGCCCCCGGAAGATTTCTTCCGGGGGCTTTTTTTTTTGGCCTGACGGATTGAAGTTAACGCCTTTAAACAAACGATTTTTACGATAAATAATTAAGAAACTGAGGTCATCATGCTGGATAAAACACGTTTACGGATAGCAATGCAAAAGTCAGGTCGCCTGAGCGATGAATCACGCGAACTGCTGGCCCGCTGCGGGATCAAAATCAACCTGCAGGAACAGCGTCTGATCGCCTTCGCAGAAAACATGCCGATCGACATTTTGCGCGTGCGTGATGACGATATCCCGGGGCTGGTGATGGACGGTGTGGTGGATCTGGGTATCATCGGTGAAAACGTGCTGGAAGAAGAGTTGCTGAGCCGCCGCGCCCAGGGCGAAGACCCGCGTTATTTCACCCTGCGTCGTCTGGATTTTGGCGGTTGCCGTCTGTCACTGGCGACGCCACTGGACACGGAGTATACCGGTCCGCAAAGCCTGCAAAACGCCCGCATCGCCACCTCGTATCCGCACCTGCTCAAGCAATATCTCGATAAAAAAGGCGTCGATTTCAAATCCTGCCTGCTGAACGGTTCTGTGGAAGTCGCCCCGCGCGCCGGTTTGTCGGATGCGATTTGTGACCTGGTCTCTACCGGCGCCACGCTCGAAGCCAACGGCCTGCGTGAAGTGGAAGTGATTTATCGCTCCAAAGCCTGTCTTATCCAGCGCGACGGCGAAATGCCACAAGAGAAACAACTGCTGATCGACAAAATGATGACCCGTATTCAGGGCGTTATTCAGGCACGCGAATCCAAGTACATTATGTTGCACGCGCCAAGTGAGCGTCTTGATGAGATCGTTGCCCTGCTGCCGGGCGCTGAGCGTCCGACCATTCTGCCGCTGGCAGGCGATCAGCAACGTGTGGCCATGCACATGGTCAGCAGCGAAACCCTGTTCTGGGAAACGATGGAGAAACTGAAAGCGCTCGGCGCCAGCTCCATTCTGGTTCTGCCAATCGAAAAAATGATGGAGTAAGCCATGAAGCCTGACGCGTTCACTACCCCGATTGACTGGCAGCAATGCGACGAACAACAGCGTCGCGAGCTGCTGACACGCCCGGCAATTTCGGCGTCTGACCGTATTACCGAATCTGTCAGTGAAATCCTGCGCCGCGTGCGCAGTGAAGGTGACAGTGCGCTGCGCGAGTTTTGCGCCCGCTTTGATAAAACTGAAGTCCGGGAATTGCGCGTCACTGCACAGCAAATCGGGGCAGCGGCCGCGCGTTTAGGTGAGGACGTTAAACAGGCGATGGCACATGCCGTGCGCAATATCGATACCTTTCATCAGGCACAAAAACTGGCTGTGGTGGATATCGAAACCCAGCCCGGCGTACGTTGCCAGCAACTGACCCGCCCTATTCAGTCCGTGGGTCTGTATATTCCGGGCGGTTCTGCGCCGCTGGTGTCCACCGTATTAATGTTAGCGACCCCGGCGCGTATTGCCGGATGCCAGAAAGTGGTGCTGTGTTCTCCGCCGCCGATTGCCGATGAAATTCTGTATGCCGCGCAACTGTGTGGCGTGGAAGAGGTGTATCAGCTTGGCGGTGCGCAGGCAATTGCCGCGCTGGCCTTTGGCACCGAAACCGTGCCGCGCGTGGCGAAAATCTTCGGGCCGGGCAATGCCTACGTCACCGAAGCCAAGCGTCAGGTTAGTCAGAGCCTGGACGGCGCGGCAATCGATATGCCAGCCGGGCCTTCAGAAGTGCTGGTGATTGCCGACAGTGGTGCGACACCTGACTTTGTCGCCTCTGATTTGCTTTCTCAGGCAGAACACGGCCCCGATTCTCAGGTGATTTTGCTGACGCCGGATTTGAAAATGGCGCAGGCGGTCGGCGAAGCCGTTGAACGCCAGTTGCAGACATTATCCCGCAGCGAGATTGCCCGTCAGGCACTGGCAAGCAGCCGTCTGATTGTGGCGAAAGACATCGCGCAGTGTATCGAAATCAGCAATGCGTACGGTCCGGAGCACCTGATCCTGCAAACCCGTGAGCCGGAGCAACTGGTCGACAGTATCACCAGCGCCGGTTCAGTATTTCTCGGTGACTGGTCACCGGAATCCGCAGGCGATTACGCTTCCGGCACCAACCACGTCTTGCCGACTTACGGTTACACGGCCACCTGTTCCAGCCTCGGTCTGGCAGATTTCCAGAAACGCATGACCGTTCAGCAGTTAACGCCTGAAGGTTTGCTCGGTCTGGCAAATACCATCGAAACCCTGGCGCAGGCTGAACAACTGACCGCACACAAAAATGCCGTGACTTTGCGCGTTAACGCTTTAAAGGAGCAACGTTGATGAGCAATGAAAACACCCTCAGCGTTCAGGCGCTGGCACGTAAGAATGTGCAGGAACTGACCCCGTATCAGTCCGCACGTCGTCTCGGCGGCAATGGTGATGTGTGGCTTAACGCTAACGAATACGCCATCGCGCCACAGTTTGAACTGACGCAGCAGACCTTTAACCGTTATCCGGAATGTCAGCCTGCGCTGGTCATCAACCGTTACGCAGCTTATGCGGGTGTTGACCCGGAACAGGTGCTGGTCAGCCGTGGCGCAGACGAAGGCATTGAACTGTTGATCCGCGCATTCTGTGAACCGGGCAAAGACGCTATTCTTTATTGCCCGCCGACTTACGGCATGTACAGCGTCAGCGCCGAGACAATTGGCGTGGAAGGCCGCACCGTGGCCGCAAAAGCCGACTGGTCCCTGGACATTCCTGCCATTGAAGCCGCCCTCGACGGGGTGAAACTGGTGTATGTGTGCAGCCCGAATAACCCGACCGGCAACATTATCAACCCGGATGAAATCCGCGCCGTATTGGAAATGACCCGTGGCCGCGCGATTGTCGCAGTCGATGAGGCTTATATCGAATTCTGCCCACAGGCGACAGTGTCGGGTTGGTTGCAGGAATATCCGCACCTGGCGATTTTGCGCACGCTGTCCAAAGCGTTTGCCCTCGCCGGTTTGCGCTGCGGCTTCACGCTCGCCAACAGCGACCTGATTGGTTTATTAATGAAAGTGATCGCGCCTTATCCTTTATCTACGCCTGTAGCCGATATCGCTGCACAGGCGCTGAGCCCGGAAGGGCTGGCGATAATGCGTCAGCGGGTGACTGAAGTGACGGAAAACCGCGCGTGGTTGCGGGAAGAACTGGAAAAATGCGCCTGTGTTGAAGAGGTTTTTGCCAGCGACACTAACTACGTCCTCGTCCGCTTCTACGCTTCAAGTGCCGTCTTTAAAAACCTCTGGGATCAGGGCATTATCCTGCGTGACCAGAACAAGCAACCGGGACTTTCCGGCTGCCTGCGGATCACAATCGGTACCCGGGAAGAACTGCAACGGGTGATCACCGCCCTGCAGCCTTTACCTGGCGCTACCGCATCCACTCTTAATGATAATCAAAATAGCCCCCGCAAGGAGCACATGTGAGCCAGAGTCCGTTATTGCAAAAAACACTGTTCATCGACCGCGACGGTACCCTGATTTCCGAGCCACCTGAAGATTTTCAGGTCGACCGTCTGGACAAACTGGCCCTCGAGCCGGGCGTCATTCCGGCACTCTTAGCGCTGCAAAATGCCGGTTTTAAACTGGTGATGATCACCAATCAGGACGGTCTGGGCACCGCCAGTTTCCCGCAGGAAACCTTCGACCCGCCGCACAACCTGATGATGCAGATCCTGACCTCACAGGGCATCGTTTTCGACGAGGTGCTGATTTGTCCGCACCTGCCAGCCGATCACTGCGATTGCCGTAAACCAAAAACCAAACTGGTGGCGGGTTATCTGGAAAGCGGCGTGCTGGACACGGCAAACAGTTATGTGATTGGCGACCGTGACACTGATATCCAGCTGGCGGCCAATATGGGTATCGCCGGGCTGCGTTATCAGCGCGATACGCTGAACTGGGCGACGATTGCAGAGCAACTGACTCAACGTGACCGCCATGCAAAAGTTAACCGCGTAACGCGGGAAACGGCCATTGATGTGGATGTCTGGCTGGATCGCGAAGGTGAAAGCAAAATCCGTACCGGTGTCGGTTTCTTCGACCATATGCTGGATCAGATCGCTACGCACGGCGGTTTTCGTATGAACATCGAAGTGAAAGGCGATTTATATATCGACGATCACCACACGGTGGAAGATACCGCACTGGCGCTGGGCGAAGCGCTGAACAAAGCGCTGGGCGATAAACGTGGCATTGGCCGTTTCGGATTCGTACTGCCAATGGATGAATGTCTGGCTCGCTGTGCACTGGATATCTCCGGGCGTCCGCACCTGGAATACAAAGCTGAATTTAACTATCAGCGCGTCGGCGACCTGAGCACGGAAATGGTCGAACACTTCTTCCGTTCACTGTCTTATGCGATGGCCTGTACCCTGCACTTGCGTACTAAAGGCAAGAACGATCACCACCGTGTTGAGAGCCTGTTCAAAGCCTTTGGCCGCACACTGCGCCAGGCAATTCGTGTGGATGGCAACACCCTGCCGAGCTCGAAAGGAGTGCTGTGATGAATGTCGTTATCCTTGATACCGGCTGTGCCAACCTCTCTTCCGTGAAATATGCAGTTCAGCGTCTGGGCTATGAGCCCACGGTGAGCCGTGAACCGGAGATTGTGTTGCAGGCTGACAAATTGTTTTTACCGGGCGTCGGCACGGCGCAGGCGGCGATGGAACAGCTCGAACAGCGTGAGCTTATTGACCTGATCAAAGCCTGCACCCAACCGGTGCTGGGCATTTGTCTGGGTATGCAACTGCTGGCTTCATCGAGCGAAGAAAATGGCGGTATCGATACACTGGGTATTATTGAGACGCCGGTGCAGCGCATGCCAGACCTTGGTTTGCCGCTGCCACATATGGGCTGGAATCAGGTCACCGCCAACGCCGACAGCCATTTATTCCGCGGCATTGATGAAAATGCTTACTTCTATTTCGTCCACGGATTTGCCATGCCGGTATGCGAAAACACAGTCGCTCAGACACTTTACGGCGAGCCCTTCAGCGCCGCCGTACAAAAAGACAACTTCTTCGGCGTGCAGTTTCATCCCGAACGTTCCGGTGCCGCGGGCGCACAGTTGCTGAAAAACTTTCTGGAGATGTAAACAGCATGATTATTCCCGCTTTGGATTTGATCGAAGGCAGCGTGGTGCGTTTGCATCAGGGTGATTACGGTCAGCAACGTGACTACGGCAATGATCCGTTACCGCGTTTGCAGGATTATCAGCAGCAAGGTGCGCAGGTTCTGCACCTTGTCGATTTAACCGGCGCGAAAGATCCGGCTGCACGCCAGATCCCTTTGCTGACGAAATTACTGGCCGGTGTTTCCGTGCCGGTGCAGGTCGGTGGCGGCATCCGTAATGAGCAGGACGTTGAAGCACTGCTTAACGCTGGCGCAACCCGCGTGGTGGTCGGTTCGACTGCAGTGAAAGATCCGGCGACCGTGCAGGGCTGGTTCAGCCGTTTCGGCGCGGATGCGCTGGTGCTGGCACTGGATGTACGCATCGATGCCGAAGGTACCAAAAAGGTGGCCATCAGCGGCTGGCAGGAAAACTCCAATGCCACGCTGGAACAGGTCGTCGAGCAATATCTGCCGTTCGGCCTGAAACATGTGCTGTGCACCGATATTTCCCGTGACGGCACGCTGGCCGGTTCCAACGTCGAACTTTATCGTGAAGTGACAGCGCGTTATCCGCAGGTGGCGTTTCAGGCTTCAGGCGGTATCGGCTCACTGGATGATATCGCTGCATTGCGTGACAGCGGTGTGGAAGGCGTGATTGTCGGGCGCGCATTGCTCGACGGTAAATTTAATGTGACGGAGGCAATTTCATGCTGGCAAAACGGATAATCCCCTGCCTCGACGTTAAAGACGGTCAGGTCGTCAAAGGCATACAGTTCCGCAATCACGAAATCATCGGCGATATCGTACCGCTGGCGCAGCGCTATGCACAGGAAGGCGCGGACGAACTGGTATTCTACGACATCACCGCCTCAAGCGACGGCCGCGTAGTGGATAAAAGCTGGGTATCGCGCGTGGCTGAAGTTATTGATATCCCTTTCTGCGTGGCGGGTGGCATTAAGAGCCTTGAAGATGCCAGCCAGATTTTGCAGTTTGGTGCAGATAAGATTTCTATTAATTCCCCTGCCCTGGCGGATCCGACACTGATCACCCGCCTTGCCGACAGGTATGGTGTACAGTGTATCGTCGTGGGTATCGATACGTGGCACGATACAGAGACGGGAACTTATCAGGTTCATCAGTTTACCGGTGATGAAGCGCGTACTAAGATCACCACCTGGCAGACTATCGACTGGGTGAAGGAAGTGCAGGAACGCGGCGCAGGTGAAATTGTGCTGAATATGATGAATCAGGACGGCGTGCGTAACGGATATGACCTTGAGCAACTGAAGATGATCCGCGAAGTGTGTCATGTTCCGCTGATCGCTTCGGGTGGCGCGGGGACCATGTCACACTTCCTCGACGCCTTCCGCGAAGCACAGGTCGACGGCGCACTGGCCGCCTCCGTGTTCCACAAACAAATTATTAATATTGGCGAGCTGAAAAGCTACCTGGCCGAAAATGGCGTGGAGATCCGCTTGTGAGTAATCAGGATGTAAAAACCGGTCTGCTGACCGATGAACAGATTAGCCAGCTCGACTGGGAAAAAGTGGATAACCTGATGCCAGCCATCATCCAGCACGCGGTGTCGGGTGAAGTGCTGATGCTCGGATATATGAATCAGGAAGCACTGGGCGTTACGCAGTCTTCCGGCAAGGTAACGTTTTATTCACGCACCAAAGAGCGTCTGTGGACCAAAGGCGAAACGTCAGAAAACTACCTGAACGTCGTCAGCATCACCCCGGATTGCGATAACGACACGCTGCTGGTGTTGGTCAATCCGCTTGGCCCGACCTGCCATAAAGGCAATAACAGCTGCTTCCACCCTGCCGAAACCGACTGGGCGTTTCTGTATCAGCTCGAAGAACTGCTCGCCTCGCGCAAAACCGCCGATCCGGAAAGCTCGTATACCGCCAAACTTTACGCCAGCGGTACCAAACGCATCGCACAAAAAGTCGGTGAAGAAGGCGTTGAAACTGCGCTGGCTGCCACCGTCAACGACCGCTTTGAACTGAAAAATGAAGCCTCAGATCTCATTTATCACCTGCTGGTATTGCTGCAGGATCAGGATCTGAACCTGAGTGCGGTCATTGAGAATCTGCGTCAGCGTCATAAGAAATAACGTCGAAAATTCAAAAGTAAAAGTTCAGACGTAAAAAAGCCGCCTTTGCTGATGCATTGGCGGCTTTTTTTGTCTCGACGTGACAACACCGGCACGCTTAACACGTGCCGGTCAGGCAATTAATCCAACCATTCGGTATGGAATACACCATCTTTGTCGGTACGTTTGTAAGTATGCGCACCGAAGTAGTCACGCTGTGCCTGGATCAGGTTGGCGGGCAGAACCGCAGAACGGTAGCTGTCGTAGTAGTTGATCGCAGCAGAGAAGGTTGGCGTCGGGATACCGTTCTGCACGGCATAAGACACGACATCACGCAGCGCTTGCTGATATTCATCAGCAATGTTTTTGAAGTACGGAGCCAGCAGCAGGTTAGCGATAGACGCATTTTCAGCATACGCATCGGTAATTTTCTGCAGGAACTGTGCACGGATGATACAACCCGCACGGAAAATCTTCGCGATTTCACCGTAGTTCAGATCCCAGTTGTTCTCATCTGATGCGGCTTTCAGCTGTGAGAAGCCTTGCGCGTAAGAAACGAGTTTGCCCAGATACAGAGCACGACGCACTTTCTCGATGAACTCCGCTTTGTCGCCAGAGAAAGGTTTCACCGCCGGGCCGGACAGTACTTTAGAAGCTGCAACACGCTGGTCTTTCAGGGAAGACAAGTAACGGGCAAACACAGACTCGGTGATCAGCGTCAGTGGTTCGCCCAGATCCAGTGAGCTCTGGCTGGTCCATTTACCGGTGCCCTTGTTCGCTGCTTCATCCAGGATCACATCGACCAGGTATTTACCTTCTTCGTCTTTCTTAGTGAAGATGTCTTTGGTGATGTCGATCAGGTAGCTGCTCAGCTCGCCTTTGTTCCAGTCAGCAAAGGTGGTCGCCAGCTCTTCGTTGCTCAGGTTCAGGGACTGCTTCAGCAGAGAATACGCTTCTGCGATCAGCTGCATGTCGCCGTATTCGATACCGTTGTGAACCATTTTGACGTAGTGACCGGCACCATCTGCACCGATGTAAGCCACACAAGCGTCGCCATCTTCAGCACGGGCTGCGATTTTTTCAAGAATAGGTGCTACCAGCGCGTAGGCTTCTTTCTGACCGCCAGGCATGATAGACGGGCCTTTCAGCGCGCCCTCTTCACCGCCGGAAACGCCGGTACCGATGAAGTTGAAACCTTGCTCGGACAGTTCGCGGTTACGGCGAATGGTGTCTTTGTAATAGGTGTTACCGCCATCGATCAGGATGTCGCCTTTATCCAGGTGCGGAGTCAGGGATGCGATGGTTTTATCAGTTGCTTCACCGGCTTTCACCATCAGCAAGATACGACGAGGTTTTTCCAGCGAGTCAACAAACTCTTCGACGGTGTAGTGCGGAACCAGATTTTTACCCGGATTTTCAGCGATGACTTCATCAGTCTTGTCGCCTGAACGGTTAAAAATGGAAACGGAATAACCACGGCTTTCAATGTTAAGCGCGAGGTTACGGCCCATGACCGCCATACCGACAACGCCGATCTGTTGTTTGGACATTAGCAACTCCTGTCTGAAATAGTTGATCGCCCAGTTTTTAGTCTAAACCCCTGTAAACAGTGAGTTTAACTGCACTGAGCCATACAAATGAACACAAGCATTGTACATGAGAATGGCGAAGGGTGAACCTATTGCAGCCATAACAATATTCTGATCGCACATGCCAGCAATCCCCTGCTTCGCCCTTCTCAGAGGCCAGCTTTACTTTACCGGTAACATGTGGGGAATGCAGGTAAAAAAGAGCTTTCGCGGGCACACTTTAACGACTTATGTCTCAACGGCCATTCTTAGTCGGTAACTGGCTAAGGCATTTCTGGTTAAGCTGTGCTCTCTCTTTGTCGCAGAACCAACCCCATTTATTGAAATATTTAATTGCGGAAACAACGTGATAAATCATAAATTTTTTATTCTGGTATGAGGAACGCTGAGCCTCATGGACGACAACAGAGTCAGGGCAATATCGTACAGCGAATTCTGATTGGCTCACCCTTCGAGATAAATCAACATCTTCCAGGTAAAGGAAAAAACGGGGATCAAATCCTTTTGTTTCCTTCAGGGCATCCCTGCTCATGAGCATGAAGCATCCAGATAAAGAGGGGGCGAAAAATGCCTGATTGAGATCAGCCTGATGTAGTTCATAAGTCTCGTTAATACCGCTGGAAAGGCGGGTAAAAAAACGTCTTATAAAAAGCTGATACGGTGTCGGCAATAGTCGACAGCAATGCTGCAAGGAACCATCTGGGTAAATGACTTTAGGAATGCTCAATCCGATCTTATTAATGACACAGTAATGATAGAGTTTGTCAACTTCGCCGGATTTGAAAGCAATATCCGGATTACAGATCAGCGTAAACTCATACTGCTCTGCATAACGCCTGAATACTTCATTATGACCTGTCCCGAAACCACAATTGGTCTTTAAAATTAGGATCTCGATTTTAGGGTGGCTATAGTCTTTTAACCAGCGGCATTCCCCGCCATTATCAACAATGACAATTTTTGATATAGTTTCCTCATTAATCAATGAGTTAATCGTTGGCTCGATATCCGCATACTGGTGTTTATAGAGCACTAAGGAAGCGATGATTTTCACTATTTATACCAGTCTTATATTTTATTCAGCAGCACATAAGTCAGTGTGGTGAAATAGCCGATGGCCTGTTGATGATAGATACCGGAACTTTTCATCAGTTTTAACCTCATCGAAAGGCTACTGTTCCTGATGCTTTTAAAGTCGTGCAGAGTCGCCGCAGACTCCGGCGTAAGGTGTCGACTGACCCTGCCCAGCACTTCAAAATTCATATTATTCCAGATAGCCGCTCTCCCACTGTGAGCCTGCAAAAAATTTTGTATTCTCTTACCCAGCCCCATACTATTGCCAATAACATTATTATGGTGTTGTCGATAAAATACAGTAGGAATAGTGTCAAAAAAAACTTTCCCACCACATCCGCTGACAATCTGATAGAGAGACCAGTCATGCGCAGCCATAGGAATGCCATAAGCCAGAGCAAGAAGCTCTCTGGCCTTATGATTGAAAACCATCGTATTGCCACTGGCAATGTTTTGAAGGATTGAATTTGCGAAAGCCGGGGGGCGCTTATAGTTAGGGGAGGCCCCGATGATTTTTCCTTCAGCATCCGTCAATGTTGTCCTGGAACAATACAGCGCAGGGACATCCTCAGGGATCTCAGAAAGCCAATTAATCGCCCGCTCCAGCTTGTCAGATTTCCAGACGTCATCTTGATCAGAAAAGGCATAATATTTCGCGCATATTTCTTCATTGTTAACCATATGCATGAAGTTTTCTACAAACCCGCGTTTTGGACCTTTTAAGAGTGTGCCTTCAAAGTGGGAGCAATCAATAAATGAACGGGCTATTGCGCAGGTTTCATCGGAAGAACCATCGTCAGAGATGTAAATATGTACATTATTGACAGATTGATTTTCAATAGATTCTAGTTGAGATAGCAAATATGGTGCACCATTGTACGTGCACATCATAACTGCAATTTCAGGGTCCTGCATATTGGGATAACCTTATTCTGATACTGAGAAAAAGTCTGCCCCACAGGGGCAGACTTTAGAAAAGAAAACCAAAAACTCAGTTGATCAAACCTCTTCCACAATAGTCATCATCAAGAACCATTTTTTCCAGGACACTGTTCTTATTCTCAAGCGTTGCTTCAATAAAATCAGCATACAGTACATCAGCAATCTCTACCGAAGGTACAAAGCTATTGTAAAATTTATTTCTAATCTCAACGGACTGATTCACGAAGTCCATCGCACCTTCTTGCAACGCGTTTCGGGTGGGTTGAGTGGACAATTCTGCTTCACTTAAAACCTTAAAGCGTGGTTTAAATAAATTATCTTCATCAAAGACATACTTCGTCACCTGAGGGTCATTAGCGCTTAATAATTGCTCCAAGCAGAAACTGTTACTGAATATGCGGGAGCCAATATTTTTAGCCTGCCCCAATTCAACATAACAACCTTCGGCAAATGCATTGTCAGGCATGCCCTCGCGAATGTTATGTGCTGTCGCGAAATAGAATCCGTGAATTGGACCAGATAATAATTTATTTATAGATTTTTGGATCGTCCCAGAATATCCCACATCCACTACCGCTACATTTTCGCTGCTGGTAAGCCCAACAGAGTCAAAATACTGTAAAAGGATGTTCTTTTCAGCTGAAGCTTCAGCCAAAATATCAGGTGTAAGAACATGCAATAAGTCGTTAATAGCAGACAAATCCCCGTCTTTTACCTGGAGTAAAGTATCTTTTTTCCAGACACCTGAGGCATAAATCTCATTCCAACGATCATCTGAAAGTTCTAAACCAAACCGTTCGTAGAAAAAGCTCTGTACTTTATTAGGATAATAATTAGACATCGCGATTGCACAAATATCTTCAAATGACGCAATATTTGGGACATTAACCGCTCTGCGGGAAACCTGTAGATAGTGGCTATTTGGAGCATCATCAACTGTTTTGGACCATGCATCATAAACTTGCTTGATTAGCTTACCCTCACGAGCAAGGAAATATAGATCCGTCACATTTTGCGCTTTTGCTCTCTCAGCAAGCCATGCGCAAAATGCTGATATTGTCGGCCCCACGAGATTAAAGCCAAGTTGACGAGGGGCAGATGAAAATATAGCAATATCATTAGCATCAAAGTTATAGCATTTATTCAGGTTTTCTCTGACTAACATCCCAATGGTCAATTCTCGATTGAGATTGTTCTCATAAACTTCTGGTCGAATAAGAGTCTCATATTCAGGCAAAGATTTGGCGAGATCTGCAGCACGGAGTATGTGTAAAGCACGCAATTTGAACTCATCACAAGGCAGTTGCAAATCGGAGCGCTCATTATCACCAAACATAACAACTTCCTCACCCTTCACGCCTTCTTCATCAAGCATGAATGAATAGAGTTGTCCGGTATCTTTCCTTATGCCCAAATCTGAGGAAAGGTATAGGCGATCATAATTATCAATCCCATTGAGCTCTAACATCGTTTCGATAGTTTGTATTGATAAAAACATATCGCTGATGAGAACAACACGTTTGCCCCATTCCTTGGATTTATTGAGGAGGTGTACCATATCTTTTCGAGGTGATACTGATGCTAATTCAACAATTTCTTCAATGCGTTGAATTTCAGCACATTTCTCGGCAGGCAGTTTAGTTAGCAAGCCAAACTGCTCATATATATCAGAGATGGAAATATCTTTCCCTTTAATATTGCGTGCATTAACCTCTGCCATTGCTCTGAAATTAGCAAAGAGCTTGCCCTCGGACTCATTCAATCTCTGACGAATGATTTCTTTAGTATGATCGGCAACGAGTAATGGACGAACAAGTAATGTATCAAAAATATCGAATGCTATAACTTTAGTTTTGGAATCTCTGATCAAATGGCTGTAAGTTTCATCAGCACGATTTAAATATTGCTGATCAAAGCGAAATGGTGACCAAGAAGGGCTGCTATGATCTTTTATAATAATGGACTGATAGCCTTGAGATGTAGGTACAATCCCGAGCATCCTTTCCAGCGCATGCGCTAATGTACCATCAGTTTGGCCCAATTCTTCCGGGAATTCTTCCCATTGAAGATTTAGGTCAAAAAGAGGTTTCATTGCTGACATTTTTGCCCAAAACATTGGAACCCGCTGGGAAATGGTAATAACTTTCAGGCATCGGTATACCAATACGTTGACAAAGCATTGCCCCATCTTGCTTATTAGCCAACCATGTAAATGCCGGATACGGCACCTGAACAAAAGCTTGGGGGAAAATGATCCCTACCGTAGGATTATCTTGGAATAATCCAAAAATACGATTTGTATTTTTTTCAGTACCTAAAAGAGTATTAAACAAATACTCACGCCATCCCAACGTTGTCCCACCATTATAGAGAGACTTTTTGCTCTGTATATGACAGACATAATCGTATTCTTTTAGCCGTTCACCAAACTGACAGAACATCGGCGCAATGTCTCTGCCGCGATTCGGTACAATTTCAACATACAAATTAGAAATGTTTTTTATTTTCTTCAGCGCATTAGTACAAACGTCTCTCCCTTCCTCAGTAGTAACTGATACATAAACGTCAAATGAGAACGGGATAACAGATAGATGGGCACTAAACTCGTTTATTAAATCATGATAAAATATGTGGCAGTGTACAGCGACCTTGCCTGGTGTTCCTTTAAAATTGTCTCTGCAGGTATTAATATCAACCATCCAGTCAGTTTTAGCTTGCCTGATCCCTGCAATGCTCTCGTTAGTACGGATAAAAGATGGATGGTCATAGAACCATTCTGGTTTTAATTTCATCGCAACTTTTAAAGCACTAAGCTTATATCTATCTGGCAGAGCATGATAAACACGCTGTGCATATGTTCTACTGCGCTGATTCACTCGTGTGGTGAGCAATTTAGCAGGGCGTATAACGTTCCGCACAACTTGGCCAGATTTAACCTTAACACTTTGTCCAATATAGAAAAATTTTCTAAAAATCACGCGCGCTGGATTGCGTAAATAAGAGGGAGTGCGTCTTGAAATTACGCGAATAGGAGCTGAAAATTTCCAACTGGAAGAATCGTAAATACCATTTAGTTGCTGTTGCAATAAATGATTTTCATGGCGGCACTGTCCCAAAAGCTGCTCATTGAGAGCAGCATCGTTATAAAGCTCAGTGAGTTGCTTATCACGTAAAGATATTTTATCCAGTAGTTCTAAATGAGAATTATTTAATTTATCAACATTTTCTCTGTTGGCATCTTCTAATGTTTTAATAGTCATCTCTTTGCCGGCAATATCTAATTCAAGTGACTGAATTACGCTTGCGCGTTCATCAGCTACAGTAAGCAATTCTGCAATATGCCCCTGTAAATGTTTCTGTTCTTCAATTGCAGTGTTTAAGTCGTTGACAATAGCCTTTGCAGAATCCCTTCTGACATTTAATTTTACCTCTTTAAGAACAGAGAGTATAGCAACAGCATCTTTAGACTGAACAGATGCCAGAAAATCTGCTTCTGCTTTCAACCAGGTATTTTTTAAATCATCGTCACAGCTAAAGCCTATTGCATTCATAATAGATAATGAATAATCAGCAATACTTTCTCCCCGATAAGACGGGCTTGATGAAATTGACGTCAATCGCAATAGAGAATGGAAAATCCCTCTGAAGACTATATATCCCAGAGTAATCTCAGCAGGTGAATTCCACTCTTGGTCAAAAAGTTTCTTATCACCATTATCTAATGTAATAAAATTGAAAGGCATTGCATCCAAAAACTCAGAAGGCAAAACCGTCAGGCTATTGAATTCTTTGGAAAGACTGGCTCGCTTTTGAATTTCATTGATCCAGATACTGGACCAGCAAACGATATCTTGAATTGTCCAGTTGGGTTTGTTCACAGTATGAACGAGAGAAAGCCATAAACTCTCGCCGTCATGGAAAACACCACTTTCAACAATTGAATGTTCATTAACTGATGATGGAATTGAAACATCACCACCACTGGTGAGCACAACTAATTCATCATTTAAATTAGTTTTGAATAGAGTTGTTTTTTTGAATTCATTAGCTCTGCCATCTGAAAAATGATAAGCAGCGATCGTTTGATCGATAATTTCCTCATCAGGTTTTATCTGACTACTTACCATTAAAAAAGAGTTACTCAAATCAGGTGCAAGATCATTATTCCAAATATTATAAAGACCTTCCTCAATAGAAAAATAATTTTCTGAATTTTTCTGCGGGTCCTGATGTGCACTTTCGATTGCCAGTTGCGAAAATTGTGATGAAAAGTTTTTCCATCCACGCGGGCAAATAATGCTGACGGGTAATTTATAATCAGGAAGTGGCAAAAACTCTTCGTTATGCAAAAAACCTGAATTAGCTAGCACAGCTTTAAGTTCACTACGGCCAAAAGTAACGACGCTTTTTTCAGTGTAAGAGTTGTTGATACCAAACATTGGCATATTTACATGATCTTCATTGACTCCTGAAAAATACTTTATACCTAATTTATTTTCGATTGCGACGAAAAGCTTGCCGGTCTCAGTCATTCTGTCCCGACATGAATCTAAAAGAGTTTTTTGACCATCGCGTCCAAGAAATACTCGCGCATACTCCAATACGCCTACAAGTATAACTGCATCAAAATGACCAATGTCAGGTATAATATCACTCGGTGCACAAATGACGTCTACATTAGACAAATCCCGGGTTCGTGCTCTTGCAATTTGAGCACGTCGAAGGCTTCCTTCTACCGATACAACATCAGCGCCACTTTCTCCCAAAAAACGCGTTATTGCGCCGCAACCGCAACCTATTTCGAGAACCTTTTTACCTTTTAACCACTGCTCAAAAGGACGCAATAAATTCGAGCGTCTGGAGGAAAGATGATAAGTGGATGGCCAATCCTTCATCTTATCTGACAGCTCTTTTGAATTTATGCTTACATCAGCTGATTCGGTGACAGACTTCAATACGTAATTCTCAGCCTCATCACCGTCATTATATGCAAAAGCTGGCAATTCAACAGGACGCCAAACATTGGTCGTTTTATCAATAAAGAAGTCATTATTTAATAAAATTTCATGTATGTTATTCTGTTTCAAAATTTATTCTCGCATTCAAATTGGCTAAGCCAGTGAAAGATTTTACAGGCCCGACAGCCAAGTGTATTGAATCATACCGGCGATCGTGCGGTATAATCTCACCATCAAGAGAACTACTGGCAATACCGACAGAGATAAAGAAATCACCTTCATATACCATCATCGGCAATGTAACAGAAACCACCATTTCAGTATCAATTTCCGCCACATCAACCAAGTCTACAGATTGCCATTCACTATTCGTGTTATAGATTGTCACGCCTTCTTTAGTTTTAATAGCGAAACCAAATATTGGCCTCACGACAACGTCGCGAAATTTTACTTTAATAGCCAGGGTTAATTCTTTTCCAGGTGTAACTGTGCTTGGATAATCTTCACCATCTTGACAGATGTAAAAATCTATCAGTTCCGCTGCACGGTCTCCCCATCGGTACTCTGACGGATTATAGTTAGGGCGTTCTGAGTATTCTCCCGTCAATAATGAGCTGAAGCTACCAGGTGAGAGGTTAGATTTCGATTCCCGGTCCCGAATCTGAACTTCACGGGAAACAGCCTTCTCAAGTTTATCGTCTTGATCTTTTCTAATGGATGAGCCGTTTTTCTTACCAAAAAGAACATCCAAATACCTGTTAACCACATCGTTAGGGCTACCTTGAACTTGTACCACCCCATGGTCTAACAACAGTGCACTATCACAATGTGTCACAATTTGCTCTGTGGCATGTGATACAAAAAGAATTGAAGTACCGTCCTGTTTAAGCCTTTTCAGTCGTGAAAAACATTTCGCCTGAAATTTTGCATCCCCAACCGCCAGGGCCTCATCAACAATAAGAATCTCTGGGTCTATTTGCGCCTGAACTGCAAATGCCAGGCGGACCAACATCCCACTCGAATACGAACGGACCGGAGAGTTGATAAAATCACCAATGTCGGCAAAAGATAATATGTCATCTAATTTATTCTCAGTTTCCTCTTTAGATAACCCCAAAAGAGAAGCATTTAAATAAACATTTTCCAGACCTGTGAAATCAGAATTAAAACCTGCCCCCAGTTCCAGTAAGGCTGCAACACGACCATTGACGGCCACGTTTCCCGCTGTCGGCGTTAAAGTCCCAGCAATTATTTGCAAGAGTGTGGACTTGCCAGAACCATTTTGGCCAACAATCCCCATAGTCTGGCCACGTGGTAAATTAAAAGACACATCTTTTAACGCCCAGAAGTCCTGATGATAGATGCGTGCCTCTTTCCCTAATTTACGGTCAATTTTAGGCATAACGAATTGCTTAAGCCTGCGTGCAGGACTTTCATAGACCTGGAAACATTTATCAACATTTTCAATTCTAATGGCAAAATCATCAGAGGACATCTGCGAATCCTTTTCTAGTCTTTTGGAACCAAGCATAGCCTAACCACATAATGAAAATTGCAATCAAGGAATATATTGCCAGCCCCGTAAAATCAGGTAATTTCCCCCAAATAATGACAGCCCTTCCTTGCTCGATAATAAATGTCAATGGGTTAAGTAAAATTACTTTTCTCATTGCAACAGGCACCGCTGTAATAGGATAAAACACAGGGGAAAGAAACATTAATACAGTGACTACAATCGAAATGGTTTGACTAACATCACGGATAAACACCCCTAACGAGGCAAGAAACCAAGTTAAACCCAGCGTCAGTAAAATCAAAGGGAACAGGACTAATGGAAAGAAAACTATAGTCCAATGAAGGTAACCATTAAATATGACAAAAGCCGCAGACAAAACAAATGTGCTAACAAAACTATGGAAAAGCACATTACCCAGCGCGACCAGCGGCAATATTTCAAGAGGAAAAACTACTTTTTTAACATAATTTACATTATTTAAAATCATGGAAGGGGCACGACTGAGCATTTCAGCTAACAGTGTGTGGATGATCAAACCGACGAAGAGAATTATCGCAAAATCGGCTTTAGATTCATTTCCAGCAGCCTGAGTGCCCCAGCGGGCTTTAAAAACAACCGAGAACACCAACGTATATACAACCAGCATAAAAATTGGGTTGATGAATGACCAGAAGACCCCCATCACTGAACCACGATATCGGCCAATAATTTCACGCTTAGCCATCTGTAATATTAAATTTTTATTATTCCACGCGCTATTAAATAGCGAAAGCAGTGAAGTGGGTTTTCCTAAATGAGGATTCATAGACTTCTCTTTTTGCTTCACATTTGAAAGTTAACAGTTTCTTTGAGTTGAGGTTTTTTAAAACTCAACTCAAATTAATTGACACCTTGAAAGTTGCCTGAATCAATTTTCTAATTTCACCCGTGATACGCACCGATATTTTCAAGTGCTTTCTGCCAGTCACTTGGTGCAATATTGAATCTTTTCAATAACTTGCCACAATCAAGTTTGGAGTTGGAGGGACGTTTGGCAGGCGTCGGGTATTCAACAGTTTTAATATCCAGTATTGAAGGCGATTTAGCGAGAACTGAATGTTTTGTAGCTGAGGTGAAGATTTCTGCCGCAAAACCTGCCCATGATGTATAAGGATACCCTGAATAGTGATACACGCCCCAACGTTCGTCTTCAGGCTTAAGTTGACCAGCTATTGCAAGCAGAGTTTCCGCGATATCCCCGGCATAAGTTGGACTTCCGAATTGATCCCCAACAATAGATAATTGCTCTCTGTCTTTCGCCAGTCGCAGCATTGTTTTTACAAAATTGTTGCCATACTCACCGAATACCCAGGCAGTACGCAAAATAATGTGTTTTTTACAAGCCATGGCAACAGCTTGTTCACCTGCCAATTTGCTTGCACCATAAACACCGGTAGGCCCTGTGGTATCTGTTTCCACATAGCATCCCTCATGGTCCCCAGAAAAAACATAGTCAGTCGATATATGGAGAAAAGAAGCATCAACCTGTTGCGCTGCAATAGCCAAATTTTCAGCGCCTGTGCTATTGATTAAATAGGCAAATTCACGTTCAGATTCTGCACGATCGACAGCGGTATAGGCAGCAGCATTAATAATCGAGTTAGGGCGGAACTCGCTGACAACACTCATTACTTTCCGGTGATCGGTAATGTCAAGCTCTTGCCTGTCAACAGCTTTTACCTCCCAATCAGCCGGAGCTCGTCGCACCAATTCTCTACCAACCTGGCCCGCGCATCCTACGATCAACAATTTCATTTGGTTAAAGTACCTATAGAATTTTACAGTGTTCTTGTATTGATGCCTCAAGCCAAAACCCGAGGCCTTTGACAGCACATCAAATTTTAAAAAGTTCTGAAAAACCTTGACCCAATGCATCTTTTGCAGAGAGCAACGGTTCACTAACAGGCCATTTTACCCCGACTTCAGGATCGTTCCAGATCAAGCAACCTTCATTTTTCGGATCATAGTAATCAGTGCATTTATACTCAAAATCGGCGAAGTCTGAAATCACCACAAAGCCATGGGCAAGACCGGGTGGTACCCACAGCTGATTCTTATTGTCTTCCGAAAGATATACACCTACCCACTTACCGAAAGTTGCGGACTCTGGACGAATATCAACCACAACATCAAATACTTCACCACGGACAACACGAACCAACTTGCCCTGCGGTTTAGACGTTTGAAAATGTAAGCCACGAAGAACGTTTTTCGATGAACGGGAGTGGTTATCCTGAACAAAATCCAGATCGATTTCTAACATTTCCTTGTAGCGATTTTGCTGAAATGTTTCCAAAAAGAATCCGCGATCATCACCGAAAACTTTAGGTTCCACTAATTTTACGCCAATAACTTCTGTGTCAATAACATTCATTTTTATAGCTCACTCGTTATGCAATTATCCAACGACACGTTACCTTTGCTGTATAAACGGTTGTTGATGCCGTTCTTACAAATTCCATTTATGAAGCATTCAGCCATTCCCATTTTCTAAAAAATCGTACCACAAATGCCTATTGCGGCTCACTCAGAATCTGGCTAAAAGTTCATTTCTCGGCTAACTGTATCTTTACCATACGGTTCGTTGCTTACAAACTCATCCGCAATTTGCAATACACTGACCAGCAGAGCACCGTGACCGATAATGAGACAGCCATCCCCCTCTCTGAAACCAAGTTTTTGCTGCAAATTGGACAATTCCTACAAGAACCCTGAGTCACAAGTAATATGATACCTGTCCAGTGCTGGCAGAAGATTTTGTGTGTGTGCCCCCCACAACAGCAGGGTACTTTTCAAACAGACCGTTGATATATTTTAGTTAAATATAGCTTGCAGAAATATTTAGCATGAAAATGCAGGAATCACCTGATTATAGCTGCGCTTACACTAACTCTGCGCTACGCTATGTTCTTATTCGCGACAAAAGCGAAATAGCTGATTTTTTGAGCATGTGAAAAAGCTAACACTTAATAAATGAGTACGTATATATGAAAATTTTGATCACCGGTGGTGCCGGTTTCATCGGTTCAGCAGTTGTTCGTCACATTATTGATAATACAAAGGATAGTGTCCTGGTTGTCGATAGCCTCACATACGCGGGCAATCTTGAGTCACTCCTTCCCGTATCATCTGATCCCCGCTATCAGTTTGCGCAGGCAAATATTTGTGATCGCACAGAACTGGATACTCTTTTTACTGACTTCCAACCGGATGCTGTTATGCATCTTGCTGCTGAAAGCCATGTTGATCGCTCGATTGATGGCCCGGCAGCCTTCATCGAAACCAACATTGTTGGCACTTATGTGCTTCTGGAAGCAGCCCGACATTTTTGGTTTTCTCTGCCTGAAGAGAAAAAATCGGCTTTCCGCTTCCATCATATTTCAACGGATGAGGTGTATGGCGATTTGCACGGCACAACGGATCTTTTCACTGAAACGACGCCATATGCGCCAAGCAGTCCCTACTCTGCATCAAAGGCCTCCAGCGATCATTTAGTGCGAGCCTGGCAGCGCACTTACGGCTTCCCTACTATTGTGACAAATTGTTCGAATAATTACGGTCCTTATCATTTCCCGGAAAAACTCATTCCACTCATCATTCTGAACGCACTTTCAGGTAAAGCATTACCGGTATACGGTGATGGCGCACAGGTGCGCGACTGGCTGTATGTTGAAGATCATGCCCGTGCACTTTATAAAGTGGTTACCGAGGGTGTCGTAGGCGAAACCTATAACATTGGTGGTCACAATGAGCGCAAAAATATTGACGTCGTAAAAACCATTTGTGAGTTGCTCGATGAACTGATTTCCGCAAAACCAAATGGGATCGCCAAGTTCTCCGAACTGATTACATTTGTGAAAGATCGTCCTGGTCACGATATGCGTTACGCCATTGATGCCAGTAAGATCGAGCAAGAGTTAGGCTGGAAACCACAAGAAACTTTCGAAAGCGGAATTCGTAAAACGGTTGAATGGTATCTGAACAATGAAAATTGGTGGCGCCGGGTTCAGGATGGTTCTTATGCCGGTGAACGTCTTGGCTTGACTAACTAATTTTAAGGAGAAGAATCTAGTGAAAGGTATCGTTTTAGCTGGCGGTTCAGGCACGCGCCTGTACCCCCTAACCCGCGGTGTATCGAAACAGCTGTTACCGATTTATGATAAGCCGATGATTTATTATCCAATATCTGTGCTTATGCTGGCAGGTATTAATGAAATATTGGTGATTTCTACCCCTGAAGATATGCCATCCTTTCAACGCTTACTGGGTGATGGTTCTCAATTCGGCATTAAACTCGAGTATGCAGTACAGCCATCTCCAGACGGCCTTGCCCAGGCATTCATCATCGGTGAAGAGTTTATAAACGGCGAACGTTGTGCACTTGTTCTTGGCGACAATATCTATTTTGGTCAAAGCTTTGGCAAACAGCTTGAAGCCGTTGCTAAACGAGAAACGGGCGCAACAGTCTTCGGCTATCAGGTTCAAGACCCCGAGCGTTTTGGCGTGGTTGAATTTGATAAGGACTTTAAAGCACTTTCCATTGAGGAAAAACCATTAAAACCAAAATCTCAGTGGGCAGTGACCGGACTCTATTTCTATGACAAAAATATCGTTGAGATGGCTAAACAGGTTAAGCCATCTCATCGTGGTGAGCTTGAGATAACGACATTAAACGAAATGTATCTTGAGAAAGGTCAATTGCAGGTGGAGCTTCTGGGCCGAGGTTTTGCGTGGCTCGATACAGGAACACATGATAGCCTGATTGAGGCTTCACAATTCGTCCACACCATTGAAAAACGACAAGGTTTTAAAGTAGCTTGTCTGGAAGAGATTGCGTTTCGTAAAGGATGGTTGAGCAAAGAGCGTGTTGCTGAACAAGCTGCATTAATGAGCAAAACTGCTTATGGCGCGTATCTGACCCAACTACTTAACGAACATAACTGATTATAAATTCAGGCTGATGGGCTAGTCCGGCCTGAATTATTTTCTAAATATCACTTCAGATAAAAAAAAGCACCGAAAATTCGGTGCTTTTTATTGCTCGAAGTCAATCAACTTTTACTCTTCAGCAAACTCTTTCAACCATGCCTTGAACGCTTCGCCCTGCGTGTTATGGCGAATACCATACTCAACAAACGCCTTCATGTAACCGAGCTTATCACCACAGTCATGTGAACGGCCAGTCATGGAGAAGGCTTCAACAGTATGTTTTTTCATCAGCATGGCAATGGCATCAGTCAGCTGAATTTCATTACCTGCACCATACGGTGTCACTGCCAGCAGTGGCCAGATAGCTTCGGACAGAACATAACGGCCGACAACCGCGAGGTTTGATGGCGCGTCCTTCAGTTCCGGCTTTTCAACGATAGCCGTCATTGGCGCGCTTTCGCCCGGCTCAACTTCTACGCCGTTGCAGTTAACAATACCGTAC
Source organism: Rahnella sp. NRRL B-41462 (assembly GCF_003263525.1). Taxonomy (NCBI): domain Bacteria; kingdom Pseudomonadati; phylum Pseudomonadota; class Gammaproteobacteria; order Enterobacterales; family Yersiniaceae; genus Rahnella; species Rahnella sp. NRRL B-41462. Next base: position 39,506 of record NZ_JYDF01000088.1, read on the forward strand.
TTGGAAACGTCTTTCTCCGGCACTTCTTCAACCATGACCTGGCTGTTGCCAGTTTCCTGGAAGCGACGAAGCATGGCAGCAAGGTTATCTTTACGCAGATCGCTGGTGGAATCATCCATCAAAACGTCTGGCAGAATAACCGCGAAAGGAGAATTACCAATCAGAGGTTTTGCACACAGAACCGCATGCCCAAGGCCTTTTGATTGCCCCTGACGTACGTTCATGATGGTCACGCCTTTCGGGCAGATAGACTGCACTTCTTCCAGCAGCTGACGTTTCACACGGGATTCAAGCATACTTTCCAGCTCGAAAGAGGTATCGAAGTGGTTTTCGATCGCGTTTTTCGAAGAGTGCGTGACCAGAATGATTTCTTTGATGCCCGCCGCAGCACATTCATTAACGATGTACTGGATCAAAGGCTTATCGACGATAGGCAGCATTTCTTTTGGAATGGCTTTCGTCGCTGGCAACATACGTGTGCCCAGACCGGCAACAGGGATAACAGCTTTTAACATTGTAAAGGATACTCCTTGAAACCTATGGTGTGTAAATTCAGTCAGTTACCATCCAAACGCGTCAGGGATTTCGCTGAACTGAAATTGTAAAATTGATTTAAATTCCCAATCCGATAGTTCTTCCATGAGTATAGTCTCTGTGATTTGGTTTAGGGAGACCATACTCATGACTTTAGGACTCAAACACGATTATGTTAATTCAGTTACGATACCAGTAAGCCGCACCAAACAGTAAGCTAAAGGCTTATTTTTAGGAATGTTATACCTGTTCGGTGATTTAATAATCGTAACTTGCTGCTTTCCAAATCAGTCCTGACGGCTTTTTATCACATCTCATCCTTCTTCCCCTGGGCCCCCTTGCCAGTTTGCCTAGACCGCTGTTTTAGATTTGAAATTTGGGGCGCTGGCGCCCATTATTCAACGTGCGACAATCGTCGTGTAACCAAAGGTGAAAAACGCAATATGGAATGGATCGCCGATCCCTCGATTTGGGCCGGGCTTGCGACCCTGGTAGTTCTCGAAATTGTCCTGGGGATAGACAATCTCATTTTCATTGCCATCCTGGCGGAAAAACTTCCGCGCCAGCAGCGTGACAAGGCTCGCGTCACCGGGCTTTTACTGGCCCTAGTCATGCGCTTACTTCTTCTGGCCTGCATTTCCTGGCTTTCGACACTGACCCGCCCTCTTATTGCCGTGCTCGGGCATCCGTTCAGCGCGCGCGATATGATTATGCTTGCGGGGGGGATATTCCTGTTGTTCAAAGCGACGATGGAGCTTAATGAACGACTCGAAGGCAAAGATGAAGAACAAAGCCATCAGCAGCGCGGTGCTAAATTCTGGCCGGTCGTTGCTCAGATTGTCGTGCTGGATGCGGTCTTTTCACTCGACTCGGTGATTACTGCAGTCGGGATGGTTGAGCATCTGGCCGTCATGATGGTGGCGGTGTGTATTGCTATCGGCCTGATGCTGTTAGCCAGTAAACCACTGACACGTTTCGTGAATGCGCATCCGACTATCGTCATCTTATGTCTCAGTTTCCTGCTGATGATCGGCTTTAGCCTGGTTGCCGAAGGTTTTGGCTATGTTATCCCGAAAGGGTATTTGTATGCCGCGATCGGTTTCTCGGTGATCATTGAAGGGCTGAATCAGCTGGCACAGTTTAACCGCAAACGCTTTTTATCCTCGCGCCGCTCTCTGCGTGAACGCACTGCAGAAACCGTATTGCGCGTCTTGCGTGGCAAACATGAAGAAGCCGAACTTGATGCTCACTCTTCAAACATGATTGCAGACAGCGCTGACGAAGAAGATGCGATTTTCAACCAGCAGGAGCGTCACATGATTGAACGCGTGCTGGGACTCGGGCAACGCACTGTCAGCAGCGTCATGACCTCCCGCCATGATGTAGACCATCTTGAACTTAATGACCCTGTCGACGTGCTGACGCAGCAAATCGCTGATAACCAACATACCCGTATGCTGGTCACCGAAGACAGCTCCACCGACGAACCGCTGGGCGTTGTGCACGTTGTCGACCTGCTCAAACAACAACTGCTGCAAAATGAACTGGATCTTAAGGCGCTGATCCGCCAGCCCCTGATTTTCCCGGAACAGCTTTCTCTGCTGATGGCCCTCGAACAATTCCGCCAGGCAAAAACGCATTTTGCTTTCGTGGTCGATGAATTTGGTTCTGTCGAAGGGATCGTGACCCTGACGGATGTGATGGAAACCATTGCCGGTAACCTGCCAGAGTCTGACGAAACGCCTGATGCACGGCATGATATCCAGCAGCAGGAGGATGGAAGCTGGATAGCCAACGGCTACATGCCGCTTGACGATCTGGTGATGTATATTTCCCTGCCGGTGGATGAAAAAAGGGAATATCACACGCTGGCCGGTCTGCTGATGGAATATACCCAAAGTATCCCGCAGGTGGGCGCACAGATACACATTAATGACTATCTGTTTGAGCCTTTAGAAGTCAGCAGTCACCGTATTTTAAAAGTGAAGATTACGCCACCTGATACCGCCTCTGAAGACGATTACGAAGTCTGACTCACTCCTGTAAACAAAACGGGGTGCCTGCGATGGCACCCCGTTTTGTTTATGCTCAGAATTGGCTTAGAAAAGAGATTATTTGTTGAGTAATTTCTCAACATCGCTTTTTTCTTTACTGTCCTTACGCTTGTCGACCCAGTTCTGAAGGGCGCTGCGAGCGCTTTGTTCAAACGTACGCCTCAGTATCTGGTCCACCTGCAGCTGATATCCCATCTGAGCCCAGGGTCCGTAAACCCGCAACGGGATGTCTGTCGTTTTCAGGGTATTGATCAGATTATTGTCACCTTTCCAGCCACCGGTAACGCGGATCAGCAGGTTCATATCCACCTTTTGATTCGACATATCGATTGTTCCGTCACCTTTCGCAGACACCATTGGCGACTGACCTTCAAGATTATTCAGCGTCAGAGTACCTCCGGCCAGATGTCCCTGCGCTTTCAGCGTATCGATCTGGCTATAGTGCTCATACTTTTCAAGCCCCTGAACATTACTGGTATTACGGCTGACCGCCTGCTGAATGAGTTGCTGAATATTAAGGCCATTCAGACGCGCGTTATCCATTGAAAGCTGCCCCTCGCCTTGCCATCGCCGT
>NZ_JYDF01000089.1:0-34879 GCF_003263525.1 Rahnella sp. NRRL B-41462
TGGAGCGGCATTATAGGGAGTTCTCAGCAGGCCGCAAGGGCTAATTTCACTTTTCCTACCAAGCGTTCATAAATTCACCAAATGAATAAGTAACACACAAGTAATGCATAAAAAACGCTCCGAATGACTCCGGAGCCCGTTATAAGGCCGCTACTTATCTATTTACTGTCTTGCGATGATGTGATCATCTTCCACATCGACAGTAATTGGTTTGCCTGGGATCAGCTTGCCAGACAAGATTTGCTGAGCCAGCGGGTTCTCAATCTCCTGCTGGATGGCACGTTTCAATGGACGCGCACCATAAACCGGGTCAAATCCTGTGTTACCCAGCAGTTCCAGCGCCGCATCGGTCAGCGTTGCCGTGTAGCCGTGTTCTTCTAAGCGTTTATACAAACGTGCCAGCTGGATCTTGGCGATATTCTTGATATGCGCATGACCCAGCGGATGGAACACAACCACTTCATCTATACGGTTGATGAATTCCGGACGGAAGCTGTGTGTGACCACTTCCATTACCGACGCTTTCATCTGCGCATAGCTGGCCTCACCGAAGTGCTGCTGAATAATGTCAGAGCCCAGGTTAGAGGTCATGATGACAACCGTGTTGCGGAAATCAACTGTTCTCCCCTGCCCGTCAGTTAAACGGCCGTCATCCAGCACCTGCAATAAGATGTTGAAGACATCCGGGTGCGCCTTCTCAACTTCATCTAACAAGATGACAGAGTAAGGACGACGACGAACCGCTTCGGTCAGGTAACCCCCTTCCTCATAACCGACATAACCCGGAGGCGCACCGACCAGACGTGAAACGGAGTGTTTTTCCATAAACTCTGACATATCGATGCGAACCATCGCGTCATCGCTGTTAAACAGGAATGTCGCCAGCGCTTTACACAGCTCTGTTTTACCCACACCGGTCGGACCGAGGAACAGGAATGACCCGATCGGACGGTTTGGATCTGACAATCCTGCGCGGCTACGACGAATGGCATTCGATACTGCTTCTACCGCCTCGTTCTGGCCAATCACACGGTTATGAAGTTCTTCTTCCATACGCAGCAGTTTTTCACGTTCACTTTCAAGCATCCGGGCAACCGGAATACCGGTCCAGCGCGCCAGCACGTCGGCAATTTCCACATCTGTCACACGGTTGCGCAGCAGCTTCATGGTTTTACCGTCTGCCTGAGTCGCCGCTGCCAGCTGTTTTTCCAGTTCCGGGATTTTACCGTACTGCAATTCTGACATACGGCCCAGATCGCCAACGCGGCGAGCCTGTTCAAGCGTAATCTTTGCCTGCTCCAGCTCGGCTTTAATATTCTGCGTGCCGGTCAGGGATGCTTTCTCAGCTTTCCACTCTTCTTCCAGCTCAGAATATTCACGCTCTTTCTGGCTCAGTTCGGTTTCCAGCATTTCCAGACGTTTCACACTGGCATCATCAGACTCTTTTTTCAGCGCCTGCTGTTCCAGTTTGAGCTGGATAATACGGCGATCGAGACGGTCCAGAGACTCCGGTTTAGAGTCCATCTGCATACGAATGCTGGATGCAGCTTCATCTATAAGGTCAATCGCTTTATCCGGTAACTGACGATCCGAGATATAACGGTGCGACAGTGTGGCCGCCGCAACGATAGCCGGGTCAGTAATCTGTACATGGTGATGCAGCTCATAGCGTTCTTTCAGACCACGCAAGATAGCGATGGTGTCTTCAACAGAAGGCTCAGCAACAAACACTTTCTGGAAACGACGCTCTAACGCCGCATCTTTCTCGATGAACTGACGATATTCATTTAATGTCGTCGCACCTACACAGTGAAGTTCACCACGCGCCAGAGCCGGTTTCAGCATATTGCCGGCATCCATTGCGCCATCGGCTTTACCCGCACCGACCATGGTATGCAATTCGTCGATAAACAGAATGACGTTGCCTTCCTGTTTAGCCAGATCACTCAGCACGCCTTTCAGACGTTCTTCAAATTCACCGCGATACTTGGCACCGGCAACCAATGCACCCATGTCTAATGAAAGCACACGTTTATTTTTCAGACCTTCCGGCACTTCACCATTAATGATGCGCTGTGCCAGTCCTTCCGCAATCGCGGTTTTACCGACACCTGGCTCACCAATCAGCACCGGGTTATTTTTGGTACGACGTTGCAGAACCTGAATAGTCCGGCGAATTTCTTCATCACGACCGATGACCGGATCCAGTTTGCCCTGCTCGGCACGTTCGGTCAGATCGATAGTGAATTTTTTTAATGCCTGACGTTGGTCTTCGGCATTCTGGTCATCCACTTTCTCACCCCCACGCATTTGATCGATAGCCGCTGTGATTTTCTCGGCCGTTGTACCGCTGGCTTTTAACAGATCCGTTAAAGAGCCGCGGTCTTTCATCACGGCCAGAACAAACAGTTCTGAAGAGATGAAAGTATCGGCACGTTGTTGTGCCAGCTTGTCACAAAGATTTAAAACACGTACCAGCTCATGGGATGGTTGAACATCACCGCCGGTACCTTCAACTTGCGGCAAACGCCCCAAAGCCTGATCAACGTCCGTGCGCAGTTTCTGGGTATCTATCCCAGCCGCCGTTAATAAAGGACGTACGGTTCCGCCTTCCTGAGTAAGCAAAGCACTCATCAGGTGAACAGGTTCGATAAATTGATTGTCGCGCCCGAGCGCGAGTGACTGAGCATCCGCGAGGGCAAGCTGGAATTTGCTGGTAAGACGATCCAGACGCATAACACCTCCAATACTGAACAAAATTGCTACTGGAGATTAGATGAGGTCAACCCTCACGTTTTCAAGGTTATCTTGGCAGTATATTCAGAGGACAGCTGTTATGCGTGATGGATCGTCTTGATTCGATAGGTTATATCAGCCAAATTAAACTTGCCAGCCGTCCGGTAATTCCGTCGCGCCGGTAAGAGTAAAATTTGTTGCTGTCTGTCACAGTGCAATATTCACCGCCGTAGAGGGCGGTGATACCCGCAGCTTGCAAGCGAAACCGTGCAAGCTGGTAAATGTCGGCCATGAATTTGGCACCTGCAGGTCTGAAAGCGACGGATACGGCAGAGTCCACAGCCATAAAGGCTTCGCGAACTTCGCCGCCAACTTCAAAATGAGAAGGACCAATTGCCGGTCCCATCCACGCCATGATTTCTGCGGGAGCCGCCTCAAAGCAGGCAACCGTATTTTCCAACACGCCTGCACACAAACCACGCCAGCCCGCATGCGCTGCAGCCACTTCATCGCCGTTTTTACTGCAAAACAGAACCGGTAAACAATCGGCTGTCATTGCTGCACAGACTACGCCTGGCTCGCGGGTATAGGCCGCATCGGCAATCTGTGTCGGAATAAGGGGAGTTTGCGATGATAAACGAACCACGTCGGTGCCATGAACCTGCTCAAGCCAGTGTGGCGAAGCAGGCAGACCGCCCAGCGCGATCAACCGCTGGCGGTTCAGCGCAACATGCTCAGAAGAATCCCCGACATGACTGCCGAGGTTAAGCGAACCGTAAGGAGGCAAACTGACACCTCCTTCGCGGGTTGTCGCACATGACCGCACCGATGCCGGTTGCGGCCACTGAGGCTGGATAAGCACGCTCATTACCAGTTCATCTGGTCCTTGAACTCTTCGGTATCCGCTTTAAGCGCATTGATCAGGTCAACCATATCCTGCGGAAGTGGCGCATGCCATTCCATCTGAATACCAGTGACCGGATGATAAAGACGCAGCATGGTAGCGTGAAGAGCCTGACGATCGAATCCGCGCAGCATATTAATGAACGGTTCTGAAGCACCTTTTGGCAGACGTGGACGGCCACCATACAGTTGATCGCCTAACAAAGGATGGTTAATGTGCGCCATATGCACGCGGATCTGGTGTGTACGACCGGACTCCAGACGCAAGCGCAGACGCGTATGAGCACGGAAATGCTCCATGATGCGATAGTGTGTCGTCGCCGGTTTGCCAGTCGGATGAACCGCCATATGCGTACGCTTGGTGGAATGGCGCGCAATCGGCTCATTCACTGTGCCGCCTGCCGTCATTGTACCAATCGCCACGGCTTCATATTCGCGGGTAATTTCGCGGGCCTGAAGTGCGGTCACCAGGTGCGTTTGTGCAGGCACCGACTTCGCCACCACCATCAGACCGGTGGTATCTTTATCCAGGCGATGCACGATGCCGCAGCGCGGTACATCAATAATTGCAGGATAATAATGCAGCAGCGCATTCAGTACCGTGCCATCAGGATTCCCGGCGCCCGGATGAACAACCAGATCACGGGGTTTATTGATGACTAAAATATCAGTATCTTCATACACGATATCTAAAGCGATATCTTGTGGCAGCCAACGCGCTTCTTCTTCAATTTGCGCATCGATTGCGATAGCCTCGCCACCCAACACTTTTTCTTTTGGTTTGGTCACTTTTTTGCCATTGACCGTGACCCTGTCTTCAAGGATCCAATCTTTTATGCGAGATCTTGAATAATCAGGGAACAATTCGGCCAAAGCCTGATCTAACCGTTGACCGAGTTGAGATTCGGCCACCGTTGCGGTGAGTTGTACTTGTTGTGCCATATGCAGCTTCTTGGTTAACGTTGGGTTTTCACGGCGATGCCGTTTAAAATAATGTGCTATTGTAGCTGGTCTTTGTCGGGAGCTTAACGGACAGTCTCCCAGAATAACACCTGAGGATAATCAAAACGTCATGACGCGTGTGAAATATCTGGTGGCAGCAGCCACGTTGAGCCTGGCGCTGGTCGGTTGCTCCAGTTCCAAAGAAACGGTTCCCGATAACCCGCCTAACGTCCTTTATGCCACTGCCCAGCAAAAGCTGCAGGACGGTAACTTTAAAGGCGCTATTGCGCAATTAGAAGCGCTGGATAACCGCTATCCGTTTGGGCCTTACTCGCAGCAAGTTCAGTTAGATCTGATTTATGCCTATTACAAGTCTGCTGACTTGCCTATGGCTCAGGCTTCTATTGATCGCTTTATGCGTCTGAACCCAACACATCCGAATATCGACTACGTCATGTATATGCGTGGTTTAACGGATATGGCGTTGGATGACAGTGCCCTGCAAGGATTTTTCGGTGTTGATCGTTCAGACCGTGATCCACAGCATGCACGTGCAGCATTCCGTGATTTCAGCCAGTTGATCCACACGTATCCAAACAGCCAGTACGCCACTGACGCGACTAAACGTTTGGTATTCCTGAAAGATCGTTTGGCGAAATACGAGCTGTCAGTGGTGCAATACTACACTAAACGCGGTGCTTACGTCGCTGTCGTTAACCGTGTAGAACAAATGCTGAAAGATTATCCGGATACGAAAGCAACGCATGATGCGCTGCCGTTGATGGAAAACGCCTACCGTGAACTGCAGCTGAACACTCAGGCTGATAAAGTCGCGAAAATTATTGCCGCCAACAGCGCAGCATAATTTTACATGTCCGTGGACAAACGGTAGCTCAGGCTGCCGTTTTTTTTTGGCTCTTTTTAGGGGATAATTGCAGAAACACAGGAAAGAATAACGTACTGATCCCATCAATCATGCCTGCTCCTGAATGAAGTCTCAAGGCCTTTCCGGCCATTAATTACCCTGAGTCACATAAACTTCAACATTGACAAAAAGTGACAAAAAACCGCGAGTTTAGGGACGCATTTCGTAAAAAAGGCTGGTATGTTGGATTCATCGGAGACGGAAAGAAGAGAGGTAAGTTATATGACAGTCAACATTACCAGTAAACAAATGGACATCACCCCCGCGATTCGTGAACACATCGAAGGGCGTCTGAAAAAACTGGATAAATGGCAAACTCAGCTCATTAACCCACACATAATCCTGTCGAAAGAACCTCAGGGATTTGTCGCCGATGCGACCATCAGTACACCAAACGGAAAACTGGTTGCCAGTGCTACGCACGATGATATGTATGCTGCGATTAACGAAATGACGACCAAACTCGAGCGCCAGCTCAATAAAGCGCAGCATAAAGGTGAGGCCCGCCGTGCAGAGTCCGGCGTCAAAGAACTCAATCTGGAACCGGTGCAGGAAGAAGAGGAATAACCGGGTTATCCGGCATGTCAGTAACAACGCGCTCTGAGGGGCGCGTTTTTTGTGTCTGAAGGAATCTTATTGACACAGGGAAAACCCAGCGGTTACTTTAAGACTCTGCTCAAACTTATGGAAACAACGTATACATGAATACCCGTCTGTTTTTCTTCGCATTCTTTTTTACCTTCCCCTGATTGGGAGGCGTTTCGTCGCGAAAGAATGAATGCGAAGACGAACAACAAAGCCTCCTGAAAAGGGGGCTTTTTTTATGCCTGCGTTTTACACATTTTGCTGAAAGAAAGAACATCTAAAAGGGTAATAACATGACCGAGAACTCATTACTGGCACTGCGCGAACGCATCAGCGCATTAGACCTGAAATTGCTGGCCCTGCTGGCAGAACGACGTACGATGGCGATTGAGGTCGCGCAATCCAAAATGCACTCTCACCGCCCTATCCGCGATAAAGAACGCGAAGCAGAACTGATTAACACACTGATTCAGGAAGGGAAAAAACAGGGGCTGGACGGCCATTACATCACCCGCGTTTATCAGCTAATCATTGAAGATTCCGTTCTCACACAGCAGGCACTCCTGCAGCAACATCTGAATAAAACCTCTTCTGATTCAGCCCGCATCGCTTTCCTCGGTCCGAAAGGTTCATATTCACATCTCGCTGCCCGTCAGTTTGCCGCACGTCATTTCGACCAGTTCATCGAATGTGGCTGCCAGAAATTCCAGGATATCTTTTCTCAGGTTGAAACCGGCCAGGCTGATTACGCGGTATTGCCGATTGAAAATACCAGTTCCGGCTCAATCAATGACGTTTATGACCTGCTGCAACACACCAGTTTGTCAATTGTGGGCGAGCTGACAAACCCTATCGATCATTGCGTTCTGGTGGCGGCAGACACGGATTTGTCGCAGATTCAGACGGTTTACAGCCATCCGCAACCCTTCCAGCAATGCAGCCAGTTCATTAACCGCTTCCCTCACTGGAAAATTGAATACTGCGAAAGCACTGCGGCGGCGATGGAAAAAGTGGCGGCAGCCAACTCTCCGCACGTGGCTGCGCTGGGCAGCGAAGCCGGTGGTGCATTGTACAAATTGCAGGTGCTCGAACACAACCTGGCGAACCAGCAGGAAAACATCACCCGCTTCATTATTCTGGCGCGCAAAGCCATTGAAGTGACAGACCAGGTTCCGGCTAAAACCACGCTGATTATGGCCACTGGCCAGCAAGCGGGGGCGCTGGTGAACGCGCTTCTGGTGCTGCGTGATCAGGGCATCATCATGACCAAGCTGGAATCACGTCCGATCAACGGTAATCCGTGGGAAGAGATGTTTTATATCGATGTGCAGGCAAACCTGCGTTCAGAAGAGATGAAAAAGGCGCTGAAGGATCTGGCTCCAATCACACGCTCGCTGAAAGTTCTCGGCTGTTATCCAAGCGAAAACGTCGTTTCCGTCGACCTGTAATTTTCCACAAACAAAAAGGGCGCTGCATACAACTGCAACGCCCTTCTTTTCATTTACAGACAGCATTTCCGAAAAGCTTACTTGCGGTTGTCGTTGGCCTGACGGAGTAACGCACCACTTTCTTTCAGGAAACGCGGTGCATAATCACCGAACCAGTGCTCAACCTGCCTGAACTTATCGATAAACGCCTGTTTATCACCCGTTTCCAGCAGAGCAAGTGCATCGCCAAAACGCTGATAGTAACGTTTGATCAGCGCCAGATTACTTTCTGACGACATAATAATATCAGCGTAAAGCTGCGGATCCTGTGCAAACAAGCGACCAACCATCGCCAGTTCGAGGCGATAGATCGGTGAAGACAGAGCCAGCAACTGTTCGATTTCAACGTTTTCTTCTGATAAATGCATGCCATAAGCAAACGTTGCAAAGTGGCGTAACGCCTGAATGAACGCCATGTTCTGGTCGTGCTCGACCGCACTGATTTTATGCAGGCGAGCACCCCAGACCTGTAACTGCTCCAGCAACCACTGATAGGCCTGAGGTTCACGACCATCGCAGTACACCACAACCTGTTTTGCCAGGCTGCTGACATCCGGCCCAAACATAGGATGCAAGCCAAGCACCGGACCTTCATGCACCGCCAGCATCGCCTGCAGCGGACGATTTTTCACTGACGCCAGATCCACCAGAATACAGTCATCCGGCAGTTTTGGCAGACGTGCGATCACTTCTTCAGTCAGATGGATCGGTACGCTGACAATCACCATTCCGGCATCCGCCAGTAATGTTTCTGCCTGCGGCCAGTCTTCCTGCTCCAGCACTTTTACCTGATAACCGGAAAGTTCAAGCAGACGAGTGAACAAGCGCCCCATCTGCCCGTTTCCGCCAATAATCACCACCGGGCGCAATGCCGGATGCAATGTTTTGAAGCCTTTATCGTTTTCGCTTGAGTAGGACTCACGCATCACGCGGCGCAATACATCTTCAATCAGATCGGGCGGAACACCGAGGTTCTGCGCTTCCTGACGGCGTGAAGCCAGCATTGCCGCTTCCCGTTCAGGGACATAAATCGGCAAACCATAACGACTTTTGACTTCCCCGACTTCTGCCACCAGCGCAAGACGCCGTGATAAGAGATCTAACAACGCTTTATCAACGTCGTCGATCTGATCGCGCAACGCGTTAAGTTCTGCCACCATAAAAACTTACTCTCCTGCGATTCGTGCCGCCAGCGCGTCGCCCAGTTCCTGATGCATCGTGCGCAGCAGGTTTTCCGTGGTTTCCCAGTTAATGCAGGCATCCGTAACAGACACACCGTATTTCATTTCTGAACGCGGTTGTTCAGAAGACTGGCTGCCTTCGTTCAGATGACTTTCCAGCATCAGCCCCGTGATAGAGCGGTTACCGGCTTTAATCTGATCGATGACAGACTGAGCCACGACAGGCTGGCGACGATAGTCTTTGTTTGAGTTACCGTGACTGCAATCTATCATCAAGGAAGGATGGAGTCCCGCATCGGCCATCTGTTTTTCACAGGCCTGAACGTCCTGCTCGCTGTAGTTTGGCATTTTGCCGCCGCGCAAAATCACATGCCCGTCCGGGTTGCCCTGAGTCTGCAACAGGCAAACCTGACCGGCCTGATTGATCCCCACAAAGCGGTGCGCCATTTCTGCAGCACGCATCGCATTGATCGCCGTACCCAGGCTGCCGTCAGTCCCGTTCTTGAAGCCCACAGGCATTGACAGACCAGACGCCATTTCGCGGTGAGTCTGAGATTCGGTCGTACGCGCACCGATTGCTGACCAGCTGAACAGATCACCTAAGTATTGCGGACTGTTGGGATCCAGCGCTTCTGTTGCCAGCGGTAACCCCATGCCGACCAGTTGCAGCAACAAATCACGGGCAATGTGCAGACCCGCCTCCACATCAAACGTGCCGTCCATGTGCGGATCGTTAATTAACCCTTTCCAGCCGACAGTGGTCCGCGGTTTTTCAAAGTAAACACGCATCACGATGTACAAACGATCGCTGAGTTCGGCCGCCAGTGTTTTCAGGTGACGCGCGTAATCCAGCGCCGCATCCACATCATGAATTGAGCAAGGGCCACACACCACCAGAAGACGAGGATCACGACCATGGACGATATCCGCGATGGTTTTACGTGCTTCGGAAATACTGTTTTCGTCGCTGACGCTTAAAGGAAAACGGTTTTTCAGCTCTTCAGGAGTGATAAGGATTTGTTCGGCAGTGATATGAACATTATTCAGGGCGTCTTTTTGCATGATCGTGTTCCGTTATAAGGAAAATGGGCTGCCACGGCGGCATCTGCGGACAACATTAACACAGCACGTAAACTTAGCAAGCCTTAGTTGTAAACTTAACATTACCATTTCACCATTGATATGCAGACAACGGAAAGTTAACTTTACATAAAAAGCGAATCAGACGAAAAGGATGTACCGTAAATATTACACATGGTTTGTCAGCGGTGAAAAAGGAATTTCAGGGGAGGGAAGGAGAACAACGTCAGAAATACCCTCAGCAACAGGGAGCTGCTGAGGAGACGAAATTTACAGATTACGATCCAGGGTAATAAATACCTGCCCTAAAGCAGTCACTTCATCCACGCCACACTCGAAATGGCTTTCCTGACGCGTCACGCTCAGACGGTTACCAGGAATACGGGCCACATCATAAACGTCCAGATCACCATCAATGTCCAACAGCCAGCGACCATTGCCGGGATGTGTGCTGCCCAGATCGATAATCCATGAATGATTGCCTTTCACGATATACGCAGGCTGCGCCAGCGAATCGTCCAATAGCGAAGGGTCAACCGTCCAGAGGCCTTCTTCCTCAAGCTCCCCGCCGCGCAATCTCAATTTTTTAAGCTGACGGATTTCACCTGACGCCACGGCAGCCGAAGAGCTTGCATCCTGCATCGCGCCTTTGCCCGTTGCCAGCCAGCGCAACGAGACGCCGGTATCCAGCGCACAGGCCACGACCACATCACCGGGGAAATAATCTCTTCTTACCCAGGTACTTATCGTGCCAGATGATAATCCATACAGATCCCCCAGTTCCTTCTGCATGCTAAAGCCGTAAGCCTGAAGCATACGCGTCAGAACAGCTTTTCCACCTTCAAGTTCATCTAATTGCATCTGGCGAAAACCCCTGAATCTGTAAATATCATCTTGACAACTCGCAAATGCAAGTTTAGATTGATTATGTAATGTACCGACAGACGACCATGATACCAAATTTACGGCGTCGTGGAGAAATAAGGAGACGCGATGTTTTTAGGAACAGAGCAGCAGCGCCAGACCGGCCTGCGCCATATCGCTCATCTGAAAGAAACTTATTTCGTTCAGAGTAAGAATCAGGTTGAGGTTATTTATGATCAGGCTCCTGAAAAATGGAAACTCACATTATGTTTTCACGCCGGTCTTAAACGCCATCATACCTTACTGACATATTCACAATTAAATAATGAGGAAAAAATGAAAATAATGCAGGCATTATTATCACTTCGCCACTTCACGGCGATATTTAAAGGAGAACTTTACTGATGGCAGACTGGATAGATGAATCGCAGGAGTATCAGTTAAAAATCCTCGAAGCGCAGATTACGCAGGCAACCCTTACCCGGCCTGCACTGTCGGCCTTCTTCTGCGTGGATTGTGATTCTCCGATTGCGGAGCCACGCAGGAAAATCATCCCCGGTGTACAGCGATGTATTGAATGTCAGGAAATTGAGGAGATTAAAAGAAAGAATTACCGCCCCGTGTAAAAAGTCTAATTAATATTATTTAAATTAATCATCACGCTGGAAATAATATTATTTCCGGAGAGGATTTTCTATTTTATTTTTCGGAATCAATGTATGTCAGAGAATATCAGAGGCAGAACAATCCCTTCGCCCCCACCTGCATTTAACCGGACATCAGGGCAATATTTTGCGGGCGCCTGGTGGTGGAATGCCCCCCGCGCAGCGCTCAGCAGCCCGCTGGAAAAACCACTGACCCGTGACTTTTGTCAGCGCCAGCAAACGGCCCTTTCTCAGCTGGCAGCACTGCCCCGTTGCGTGCGCACGCCGTTATATCAGCGGCATACATTTTTACTGGAAACTAAAGGAGTGCGCGCGGCGTTTCATTTCCTGATGACAGTTTTCACGCAACGCGTATGGCCGCGTATTAAGCTGGTAAATGCGCGAAACACACTGAATCGTCAAATCTCGCAAAAGCTACTCACTGAAGAAGAAATGTTTAACCGCTTGCCCGATCTTAATGATGACGGTCTGAGAAGGCTGGCCAACAAACTTGCCGTGCAAATGCAGGATGCCTATGAATATCACTGTGAATGCTGGCTGAAAAACCGTCCTGACGAACCCGGCATTTTGTTGCGCGACAGCACACAGCAGGAAATTTACAGCCATGTCGCCGCGATGGCACGTTCCTGCCGCGTACAACCTCTTTACTGGCAGAAATGGCAAAAAGGCCGTATGACAACGCATTCGGCTGTCGCAAGCATTTCACGTCTGGTCAGCGGCGAATGGTGGGAAAAACAGCTGCGTTCAAAACAGCGTTTGTGGCGGGAATCCCTGATGATTGCCTGCGGTTATGTCAGCCGCGCGACATCGCCTTATGCCAGTAAAAACGCCATCCGTGACGTGGTATCACGCCGCTTATCCGCCATCAACTACCTGAAACAGTGCCAGCTCGAAAATGTTGAATCCGGTGAAACGCTGAGTTTGCTGGATACCGTATTGGCCAGCATTTCCAATCCCAAACTTCGTCGTATGGAACTGATGACGCTGATCGCCGGCGTCGAAGATGTCGCTGACCGGCAGCGCGACTGTGGGCTGTTTATTACGCTGACCACGCCGTCAAAATATCATCCGCTGAAAACCACCGGAACCCGTACTGCTCCAATCTTTAATAAGAAATGGGAGCAGCACGCGTTTACCCCCAAAGATGCGCAGCGTTATCTGGTGGCTGTCTGGGCAAAAATCCGTACCACTTTTAAAGACCGGAACCTGAAAGTTTACGGCGTACGCGTCGTCGAACCGCATCATGACGGCACGCCGCACTGGCACATGATGTTGTTCACACCGCAGGATCAGCAGCAAAAAGTGACAGAGGTTATGCGCCGTTATGCTCTTGAAGAAGATTCGGATGAACCGGGTGCCGCTGAGTCACGTTTCAATTGCAAGCCGCTAAACCGGGGTGGCGCAGCCGGATATATCGCGAAATACGTCGCCAAGAATATCGATGGATACGCGCTCGATGGCGAAACCGATTTTGACTCTGGACGCTTGCTGACAGATATCGCCACTGCGGTCACCTCCTGGGCCTCGACGTGGCGGATCCCACAATTCCACGCCATCGGTATTCCCTCAGTCGGCGCCTGGCGAGAATGCAGGCGGATCCGCTACCAGAATCTGACCAGCCGTTTTGACGCACGGGTTGAAAACGTGCGCAGCGCTGCCGATGAAGGTGATTTCGCCCGTTATATTCAGGCACAGGGTGGTATTCACATTCCCCGCAAGGCGCAAACGGTTCGCGTTGCCCGTCAACTCAGCGAGGAGAAAAATGCCTACGACGAGCCCCGCAATAAAGTCATCGGCATTTATGCCCCTCATCTGGGCATCTCTCATATTTTTCTGACACACACTGCACAGTGGCGGATTGTCCGTCACCGGCCTTCTTATACGGAAATATCGAAGATTCGTATACCTTGGAGTTCTGTCAATAACTGTGGATCGCCTCCCGCCTGACAAAGTCAGTCATTGATACAAAAACCGCGCCAATAAAAATTCATACATAAATTCAATGGATTATAAATTTTAAAATACTCTGGCTGTTGACGTATCAGATCAATTAAAGAATACTGTATATAAACACAGTATCTGGCGAGGGGAGAAAATGGAAAACCTGACTAAACAACAGTTAACGTTGTCCAGGATACAATTGATCGCAGACATTTCGCAGACGGCGCAATGCAATCCAAAAGAATTCCTGGTCGTGATGTCACTGATCTCAGAGCTGGCCAGCCAGGCGCTGACTGACGAGAACCAGGACGTTGTGTATTGCAACGGGAGCACTGACGACACCCACTGATTGCCAGATCCTGCGGCGGTAGTAGCCAACATTACTGGCGCTTGCCCGACCGGTTTCCCTCCGGACTAAGCGCCCCGCCCTTTCCCTCTCTTCGCTGTCTGCTTACCTGTTGTGCCAGCTGTTTCACATCCCACTCAGATTGCCGCCCGGCGTGCTATTGCGCAGACTGAACTCACCTCCTGACGATTTCACTCACTTGTGGAGAAAGTTCATGAAAGTCTATGCAGAACAGGGCGATACCCTCGATTCTCTTTGCTGGCGCTATTACAACCGCACGGCACTCGTCGTCGAAAAAGTGTATGCCGCCAATATTGGCATCGCGGATTTAGGCCCGTTATTACCTCACGGCACAGCCGTCTTTATGCCCGACATTGCAGAACAACCGGTTCAGGAAACGATCAAATTATGGGACTGAATACGGAGCGCATCAGTTCAGGCTGCGCCTATTTCATCGCCACTTCGCTGACCTGGCTCGCCAGTCTGACATCGCAGGACGTCGCCTTTCTGGTCGGCTCAGCAGTTGGCGTCGGCACGTTTTTGATCAACTGGTACTACCGGCGCAAAAGCTATCAGTTGCTGGCACGTAAAGGTCTGAGCAAAGACGACTATGAAAACCTCAACTCTTAAACGCTGTAGTGCCGCCGTGGTCCTGGGGCTGATGGCAGCACTGCCAGGCTACAGCTCTTTGCAGGTGTCAGAAGAGGGTCTGCGGTTGATCACCGATTTTGAAGGCTGTCAGCTGCAACCCTATCAATGCAGCGCTGGCGTATGGACCAGCGGCATCGGTCATACGGCCGGCGTTAAACCGGCACAGGAAGTCACCGAACATCAGGCCGCTGAAAACCTGCTGGGGGATATTCAGCAGACAGAGCGCGCCGTAAAAAAATGTATGCCGGTGATCATGCCGCAACCGGTTTTTGATGCCGTGGTGTCCTTCAGTTTTAACGTCGGCACCGGTGCCGCCTGTAAATCAACACTGGCGTTTTTCATCAACCAACAGCAGTGGCAACAAGCCTGCGACCAGTTGCCACGGTGGGTTTTCGTCAATGGCGAACGCAACCGGGGTCTGGAACGCAGGCGAAATGCCGAACGTACTCTCTGCCTGAAAGGAGTCTGAATGCGTCTGTTAACAGCACTTCTGGCGGGGATGGTTTTACTGGTCGCCATCCTGTTGCTTTCCAATCGCTCATTACAGCACGACCTCAACAATGCCAGTCAGCAACGCGATGCCCTGATTACACAGTTACAACAACGCGAGCAGTTGATCGCCACACTGAACCAGCAAATGCGCCAGCGCGAGCAAGCTGAACTGGCGTTACGCGAAGACCTGAACACCGCCCGGCAAGTGATGCAAAGCCGTGAGCAACAAAGGCAGAGGAGCCTCCATGATGATCCGCAAACCCGTCAGTGGGCTGACAGCAGTCTGCCTGCTGATATCAGCCGGTTGCACCAGCGTCCCGCCTTCAGCTCCGCCAGCGATTATTTACGTTGGCTGTCCGGCGGTCAGCTCATGCCCTATTCCGGCCAGCAAACCGGCCACCAATGAAGATCTGAGTACCGACATTCTTCAGCTGGAGTCCGCGCTGATGGATTGCGGCTTACAAATTGAAGCCATCAAAAAGTGTCAGGAGGCACAACATGCAAAAACCGATTCAATTGCAACAACGGCTGATTGAACAGATCCCCTTGCTTGCGGCTACGCCTGAAAAACTGGTGATTGCCACCGGGCCGGGCAATGTGGTGGCCACATCTGCACCTTCGCTTTCTTTTGAGTACCGCTATCCGCTGACAGTGACGATCACTGACGACGCGCTCAGCGAAACGCTGGTCGATCTGGCCGTAGTCACCGTTCTCGACTGGCTGCAGGTTAATCAGCCTGAAATTCTCGGCAACGCCTTGCACCGGCTAAATGATTTTACCTTCACTCAGCAGGAACGAAGCCTCGTTCTGGTGCTGCAACTGACAGAGCGCGTCCAGGTAAGTGACAAGGATGAGGTGCGCACCATCACTCATCTCCCGGAACCGCCACTGCCAGAAAATGTGGCGCTGCCGCGTCAGGTTTATCTCAACGGCGAACTGATCAGCAGCTGGACGGTGTAACCCGATAAACCTTGTTGTGTCAGCCGCTGGCGAACGGTCACCGGTTGTCGCTCAACCCTCTGAAACGGCATCCTTTATCCCATGAATACGACTCTTCAACTCAACGACATAATGCGGCTGATTGGCAATCTGGTACGCATCGGCAAAGTCTCCGAACTGGATCTTGCCAACGCCCGCTGCCGCGTCAAAACGGGCAGCAACGTGACAGCCTGGCTGCCGTGGATGACGCATCGCGCCGGACGTACGCGCAGCTGGTGGGCGCCCTCCGTCGGTGAACAGGTTTTGCTGCTCTCGATGGGCGGCGAGCTTAATACGGCATTCGTGTTACCGGCAGTATTTTCTGATGCTTCGCCCGCCCCATCAGCCTCGCCGGACGCCTTTCATCTGGCCTTCCCAGACGGCGCAGTTTTTGAATACGAACCGGCACAAAGCGCTCTGAAAGTGACGGGAATTAAAACAGCCGTGATTAACGCAGCGCAAAAGGTTGAGGTGACCGCACCCGAAATCCGCTGTACCGCCAGCACCCGCATCACGCTCGACACGCCGGAAGTAGTTTGCACCAGCAAACTGACTACCGGATCTCTCGAGGTGAAACAAGGCGGCACGCTGACCGGCAACTTAACCCACAGCGGCGGCAGCCTGACATCCAACGGCATCGTTGTGCACACTCACCGCCACAGCGGTGTTCAGACCGGCGGCGGTCAGACAGGAGGCCCGCAATGAGCAATCCCAAGTACCTGGGGATGAACAGAAACAGCGGTATGGCTATCGAAGATCTCGACCATATCCGCCAGTCCGTGAGCGACATTTTGAATACACCGGTCGGTTCCAGAGTGATGCGCCGCAATTACGGTTCGTTACTTTCTGAGCTGATCGACCAGCCGCAAAACGGCGCACTGCAACTGCAGATGATGGCAATTTGCTACACCGCATTGTTGCAGTGGGAACCCCGCATTTCACTGAATGCCATCACTTTCGAGACCGATTACACCGGCAAGATGGTGGTGGAACTGACCGGAAGCCGTAACGACACGGCAACGGATTTTTCCCTGAATATTCCTGTGAGCTGACACTTATGGCAACGATCGATTTGAGCCAATTACCGCCCCCTGATGTGGTCGAAGAACTGGATTATGAAAGCCTGCTTGAAGAACGTAAAACGACGCTGATTTCGCTCTATCCAGCCGATCAGCAGGAGGCCATCAGCCGCACGCTGACGCTGGAATCCGAACCGCTGGTCAAACTGTTGCAGGAGAATGCCTACCGCGAACTGATCCTGCGCCAGCGGGTGAACGAAGCCGCACGCGCCGTGATGGTGGCCTATGCGACGGGCAGTGATCTGGATCAGCTTGCGGCGAATTTCAACGTTCAGCGCCTGGTTTTACAGCCTGCGGATATCAATACAATCCCCCCAAAAGCCGCCGTTCTAGAAGCCGATAGCGATTTACGCGTGCGTATTCCTCAGGCGTTCGAAGGGTTGAGCGTGGCGGGCCCGACCGGAGCTTACGAATATCATGCTCGTTCGGCAGACGGACGCATTGCGGATGCATCGGCTATCAGCCCGTCTCCCGCTGAAGTGACCGTCACTATTTTGTCACGAGACAACGATGGCGTTGCCTCTGATGACTTGCTCATTGCCGTTGAAAAAGCCCTGAACGATGAAGATGTCAGGCCTGTTGCCGATCGCGTCACTGTGCAGGCAGCTGAGATTGTGCCTTATCAGATTGATGCCGTGCTGTATGTCTTGCCCACACCTGAAATTGAGCCTGTTCGCGCGGCCTCTGAAGCGCAGTTAAAAACGTATATCAATACGCAAAGTCGGCTAGGCCGTGATATCCGGCTTTCTGCAATCTATGCCGCTCTGCATGTTGAAGGCGTTCAGCGGGTAGAGCTGTCGTCACCGCTGGCGGATATCGTGCTTGATAAAACTCAGGCGTCACTCTGTACCGGTTACTCACTGACAGTGGGAGGCTCGGATGAGTGATCGTCTGTTACCCTCGGGTTCCACTCAGCTTGAGGTTGCGGCCGCGCAGGCGCTATCGCAAATCGGTAATCTCAGCGTTCCTCTGCGTGAACTCTGGGATCCTGATACCTGTCCGCTGGAGCTGCTGCCTTATCTTGCCTGGTCATTTTCGGTCGATCGCTGGGATGAAAACTGGACCGAACCAGCGAAACGCTCTGCAGTTAGCGCGGCCTGGTTCGTTCATAAACATAAAGGAACTATCGGGGCTTTGCGGCGGGTCGTTGAACCGCTGGGATATTTAATTCGCGTCACCGAATGGTGGCAGACCAACGATATTCCGGGCACTTTTCGCCTCGATGTCGGCGTGCTTGAAACGGGCATCACGGAAGAAATGTATCAGGAACTCGAACGTCTGATCACCGATGCCAAACCCTGCAGCCGCCATCTGAACGGTCTCTCCATCAATCTGGATGTCACGGGTGATTTTTATATAGCAGCAGCGACTTACGACGGAGAAGAACTGACGGTTTATCCGTATTTCCCCGAAACCATTACAGCATCCGGATCCGCGTTTACCGGTTCAGCAATCCATTTAATCGACAACCTGAGAGTGAATTATGACAGCTAAATATTATGCCCTGCTGACCAATCTGGGCGCAGCGAAACTGGCCAATGCGACGGCGCTGGGTACGCAACTCAGCCTGACCCAAATGGCGGTCGGTGATGGCGGCGGTACCCTGCCAACACCGGACCCTGCTCAAACGCAATTAATTGGCGAAAAACGCCGGGCGGCGCTCAATTCACTGAGTGTTGATCCGGCAAATACTAATCAGATTATCGCCGAACAAATTATCCCTGAGGATCAGGGCGGATTCTGGATCCGAGAAATTGGCTTATTTGATCAGGACAATACGCTGATTGCTATCGCCAACTGCCCTGAAACCTATAAACCCCAGTTACAGGAAGGCAGTGGCCGGACGCAGACGGTTCGTATGATTTTAGTGGTAAACAGCACGGACGCGGTCACGCTGAAAATTGATCCGTCAGTGGTACTGGCAACACGCAAATATGTCGATGATAAAGTCATTGAGGTTAATGCCTATGCAGACAGCCTTATGGCTGCTCACCTGGCGGCAGCTTCGCCTCATCCACAATATGAAATACCTGTTGGTATCCCCCTTCCCTGGCCGACAGCAACTCCACCGGCTGGTTGGTTAAAATGTAATGGCGCTGCGTTTGATAAGGCAAAATATCCTAAGCTCGCCGCTGTTTACCCACTGGGTTTGTTGCCTGATTTGCGAGGCGAGTTTATTCGTGGTTGGGATGATGGCCGAGGAGTTGATACCGGACGAGTGATCTATGGCGCTCAGGGAGCTACCGGGATCAGAACCGCGGCGCTGGATTACTTCGGAGTCGATGAGACAGCGGCCGGAGCAACAATAGGCACTTCGTTTGTTGCCGCTGACTCAGCTAGCACTTTACAGCCCGCAGGAGCGAAAAGCCCAGCCAACACTACTCTTGGCTCCATCTTGGCGGACAACAGCATGACCGCCGTACAATCATCCTCCGGTTTGACAAATCCTGCTGGTGTATGGATCACTATGCGTCCTCGTAATATCGCTTTTAATTATATTGTTCGGGCAGCCTGATCCTCTTAAAACGTAAAAACTTCCGGACCTGTGCAAAGAGATAATTATTATTATCTCTTTTTTATTTCCCCTCTCTGTTGTGCCACCGCCCCCACGCCCCTGATCAAATGCGCTTTCTGTTGCGAACCGGCATCCTTGCTTTACCACCCACAACAGAGAGAGTCACCCTGATGGCTGATTATCATCACGGCGTGCGTGTTGTCGAAATCAACGACGGCACCCGCGTTATTTCCACCGTTTCCACAGCAATTATCGGCATGGTTTGTACCGCAGAAGATGCGGATGCGACTGTTTTCCCTTTGAATACCCCGGTTCTGATCACTGACGTTCTGGCGGCCAGCGGTAAAGCGGGCACCAGCGGAACATTGCGTGCCGCGCTTCTGGCAATTGCAGACCAGTGTAAACCTGTCACCGTCGTGGTACGTGTCGCCACGGGTGAAGATGAAGCCGCAACCACCAGCAACATCATTGGCGGTTCTGATGCCAATGGCCGTTACACCGGTATGAAAGCGCTGCTTTCTGCGCAGGCAGAGCTGGGCGTGAAGCCTCGTATTCTGGGTGTCCCTGGTCTGGATAATCAGGCTGTCGCGACCGCGCTGGCAGGTGTTTGTCAGCAGCTGCGTGCGTTCGGTTATGTCAGCGTTTATGGTGCAAAAACCATTTCCGATGCGATCAAATACCGCGACAACTTCAGCCAGCGCGAGCTGATGCTGATCTGGCCAGACTTTGTTAACTGGAATACCACCACCAGCCAGTCTGATATCGCTTATGCCACCGCCCGCGCTCTGGGTTTACGCGCCAAAATTGACCAGGACACTGGCTGGCATAAAACCTTATCCAACGTCGGCGTTAACGGTGTTACCGGTCTGTCCGCCAGTGTCTTCTGGGATTTGCAGGCAACGGGTACCGACGCGGATTTGCTGAACGAAGCCTGTGTGACAACACTGGTGCGCAAAGACGGTTTCCGTTTCTGGGGCAACCGGACCTGCAGCGATGACACACTGTTCCTGTTCGAAAACTACACCCGTACAGCGCAGGTTCTGGCCGACACCATGGCCGAAGCGCACATGTGGGCGGTCGATAAACCAATGACCCCGACACTGGTGCGCGACATGATTGACGGCATCAAAGCCAAAATGCGCGAAATGAAATCAGCGGGTTACATCATTGACGGCGACTGCTGGTATGACGAAACCGCGAACACCGCTGAAACTCTGAAGGCCGGTAAGTTGTATATCGATTACGACTACACTCCGGTTCCTCCACTGGAAGATCTGACCCTGCGCCAGCGTATCACCGACTCTTACCTGGTGAACTTTGCCGCGTCCGTAAACAGCTAAGGAGACAAAAACTCATGGCACTTCCTAAGAAATTGAAATACCTGAACCTGTTTAATGACGGGAACAGCTACCTCGGTCTGGTCTCCTCACTGACGCTGCCGAAACTCACCCGTAAACTGCAAAACTATCGTGGCGGCGGCATGAGCGGTTCGGTCGCGGTGGACTTCGGGCTGGATGACGATGCGCTGACGCTGGAATGGTCCATCGGCGGTCTGGATGAGCTGGTTCTGCAGCAATGGGGCAGCACATCAGACATTCCGCTGCGGTTTGCCGGTTCATTGCAGCGCGACGACACCGGTGATGTCTCCGCAGTCGAAGTGATGATGCGCGGCCGTCACAAAGAGTTTGATTTCGGCGAGTACAAACAGGGTGAAGATACTGAAACCAAAGTCACCACCCAGTGTACGTATTTCAAACTGACCATCGACGGCAAAGAACTGATTGAGATCGACACCGTCAATATGGTGGAAGTCGTCAACGGCGTTGACCGTCTGGCGGAACACCGCACCGCGCTCGGCTTGTAATCCCTTCCCTGAGCCGGCAGCTTTTGCCGGCTTGATTTCCGATTTAAGCAGGAAAACGTATGAATCTCACTGATATCAACGACAACACCGTGATTTTGGATGTTCCGCTAAAACGCGGTGAAATGGAAATCACTGAAGTTCAGGTGACTAAACCCACAGCCGGCAGCCTGCGGGGTATCGGCCTCGCGGCGCTGGCGAACGCCGATGTGGACGCGCTGATCACTATTTTGCCGCGCATCACGTATCCGAATCTGACCAAAGAAGAATGCTCGCGCCTGGAGCTTCCCGATCTGATCGCGCTGGCAGGTAAGGTGATAGGTTTTTTATCGCCGAAACCGGTGGCGTAAGTATTGCGCCCCGCCTCACCGTGGATGACCTGATGGCAGATATCGCGGTGATATTTCACTGGCCGCCGTCCGAGATGGACGGTATGTCACTCACCGATCTGCTGAACTGGCGACATAAGGCACTGCAACGCAGCGGAGTAAAAACAGATGAGTAATCTCGAACAGTTACCTCACACGCTGGAAAAAATAAATCAGGATCTGGCCGCCTTCAGGGCCGAAACCGACAAGGTCAGAGAAAACCTGCTGATGCTGCCCGGGAAGACATTATTCAGCGTCGTCTCAGAAGACATCACTGATGCTTCCCTTCAGTTTGAAAAGTCGCTTTTCGCCCCGGACAGCGAAACCGAAACGCAGGCATTTTCCGGCCTGAAAAAGGCGGTGGCCAGCCAGTCGGCAGAAAAGTTGCGGCAGCAACGCCCGATGCAAATGGAACAGAAAGGGCTGGAGATCGGGCAACAGTTTAAAAATCGCGAACTGAAAATTGGCCAGTTAAAAAATATCAGCTCATCAGCCCTTTCCTTTGCACAACCGAAACTGGCGCTGGCGCAAACTTTTCTCAAACCGGGTGCAGATCTGGAGGCCGGGCTGGCTGAAGTGCAGTCGGTACTCGGACTGAAAAATGACGATCCGCACGTTGCCGCTCTGCGTCAGCAAAGTCTTTCGATGGCGGCTTCCGGCCATTCGCCGGCGGCGGTTGTGGCCAGACAGCAGGCATTAGCGAAAGGCGGAATGAATGCCGATCAGGTTCTGGAACAAACACCGGCGGCACTGAATGGCGCAACGCCTGCTGCGCAGATGGCGGTGACCGTGAAAGGCGACAATCTGGATGGCGATATCACTAAGTTATTTGCCACCTGGGACACTATCCGTATCAATCTTTTTGATGGGCAAAGTGCCGCCCTGCGTGAACTGACGCAAACGGCTACCAGCTGGCTGGGCACGATCAATACCTGGATCACCGATAATCCTATGCTGGTGAATTCCCTGCTCGGTCTGGCATTAGGCATCACGGGCATTGTCGGCGGTATGGGTGCGCTCGGCATGGTCATCGCGCCGGTGCTCAGCGGCATCAGTATGCTGATGGCGGGAGCCGGTTTGCTTGGGACTATTTTTACCGGTACCGGTGGCATGATTGCCGCAGCGTTCACGGCCATCGGGTTGCCACTTCTGCCCGTCATCGCACTGATCGCCGGGATCGGGATCGCCGTAGTGAAACTTTGGGAACCGATCAGTGCCTTTGTCGGCGGAGTAATTGACGGATTTACTGCTGCAATGGGGCCAATAAGTGGCGCGTTTACACCGTTCAGAACTGCGCTGGGATGGATTACGGATTTGTTTGAGCCAATCCACTTCACTCAGGACACCCTGAGCGGCTTCACTGATATCGGCAAAGAGGTCGGAGAAGCGATCGCAGAGATTTTCGTCACGCTGAATAAAGCCGTCTCTCAAATCGGCGAAGTCTTTAGCTGGGCGAAAAAAGGATGGGACTCCATTTTTGGTGACAGTGAACCCGCTGAACGCCCGGATATCTCAACACCGCCATTAGATGGCATCTCCCCAACCGGCGGTGCGCTGAACCTGTATCAGCCAGCTAAAAGCAGCGTGGCCAACAACCTGACGGATAACCGGGCAACGACGGTAAATTTAAGTTTCACAGCTACCCCGGAGACGGATCATAGCCAGGTCAGAGCCTGGATCGAGGATTCCATTAACCAGCGGGAATGGAACAATACCAACAATCTCCTCAGCCAGTACAACAACGGAGGGATTTACTCATGATGATGTCGCTGGGTTTATTTGTGTTTAAGTTGAGCACGCTGCCCTATCAGAATACGAACCGTCAGGTGAACTATGGCTGGGGGGCGAACGCGCGTTTCGGACAGCGTCCGGTCTCTCAGTTTCTCGGGCTGGGTGAGGAAACGATAAAAATCACCGGGCAATTATTGCCTGAAATGACCGGCGGCATGCGCTATTTGCAGGCACTGCAGAGCATGGCAGATTCAGGGCGGGCATGGCCACTCATTGAAGGCAGTGGCACGATTTACGGCATGTTCGTTATCAAAAGTATAGCCAATGACAATGCCGAGTTTACTTCCAGCGGCCAGGCGCGAAGCATCAATTTCACGCTCAATCTGACGCGCGTCGATGAATCGCAGGCCGCCATGTTCGGCGATCTGCTGACCCAGGCCGAGGGCTTATATAACAAGGCCAGTTCGGCACTCAACAATTTCGCCAGCGGAGTCTGATCATGCTTACTGATTTGCAGCTACCCGTTGGCGCACGCATCACGCCCGCATTCACGCTGACGATAAAAAATAAGGTGCTGGAAGAAAATATCTCTGCTCGGATCATCAGTTTATCTGTCACGGATAACAGCGGTTTTACCGCAGACACATTGAATTTAACCTTCGATGACAGCGACGGGCAATTGCAAATGCCCGTTCGCGGCACCGTTTTGCATCTGCATCTGGGATGGTCGAAACAGGCGCTCTATGACTGCGGCTATTTCACGGTCGATACAGTCACTCATTCCGGCTCTCCGGACAAAATAGGAGTGGTTGCCCGCAGCGCTGATTTCCGCGGTTCTTTTGATAACAAAATCAGCCAGTCTTACGATGATTACACGCTCGGCGCGATTGTCAGAATCATTTCAAGCCGGAATAAATTAGATCTGCCAGTAATCCCGCAGGAACTTGATAGCGTTAAGATCCCGCATATTGACCAGACCAGCGAAACGGACAGCTACTTTCTCACCCGGCTGGCACAACGTTACGGTGCGCAGGTAACGGTTAAAAACGGCGCAATTTTATTTTTTAAAGCAGGCACCGGTCAAACCTCTTCCGGACAAGCAATCCCCTGGAAAACCATTGTCCGCAGTGACGGCGATAACCACAACTATCAGATGGTCGATAAGAAGGCATACGATGGCGTGAAGGCGCAGTGGCATGATCTCAAAACGGCGACCACCAGCAATGTTGCTCTCAAGCGTTCGCCCGCAGAAGGCAAAGAAGCCCAGCCTGCCAGTTACATCGCGGGATCCGGGACAAATGTTCTTGAACTGGGCAAAATATTTCCTGACGAAGAGACTGCTAAGCGGGCTGCGGATTCAGTGTTCAATCAGATTCAGAATGATGCCGCAACATTCAGCATACGGCTGGCCCTGGGACGTGCTGATTTGAGTGCGCAATCTCCGGTCAATGTGCAAGGGTTTAAAGACGTGATCGACAGTCAGCGCTGGGTGATTGATTCCGCTCTGCATGAGATTAATGAGAAAGGTTTTACTACTAAATTGATTCTGAAACCTTATGTTGCAGATATCACTTATCAGTCTTCAATTTTGCAACTATAACTTGCTTTTGCGAATTATGAGTTCATAATTACCTCATCGCTTACCTGTTATGCCGGAGGTTTTTATGATGCATTGTCCACTTTGCGGAAAAGTAGCCCATACGCGTTCGAGCCGCTATCTGAGTGAATCGACCAAGGAACGCTATCATCAGTGCCAGAATATCAAATGCAGTTGTACTTTTGCGACGCATGAATCAGTCGCCCGGGTTATCTCAAAACCGGGTAGCCAACCTGCCACTGCGTAGCCATTTTGTAGTCACTGATGTAAAAAAAAGGGGTTAGCCGATGGCTAACCCCTTGTTCTATATTAACTAGTAGATGTCGCGTTAGCGATACCTTAGTTAAGACGCTCTTTAATACGAGCAGACTTACCAGTACGCTCACGCAGGTAGTACAGTTTAGCTTTACGAACGGCGCCACGACGTTTAACAGTAATGCTGTCGATTACCGGGGAGTGAGTCTGGAATACACGCTCAACACCTTCGCCGTTAGAAATTTTGCGAACAGTGAATGCAGAGTGCAGACCGCGGTTACGAATAGCGATAACCACGCCCTCGAATGCCTGCAGACGCTTTTTAGAACCTTCAACGACCCATACCTTAATTTCCAGAGAATCACCTGGACGGAATGCAGGTACGTCTTGCTTCATCTGCTCTTGTTCGATTTGTTTAATGATATTGCTCATAATATGTCTCTTACCCTAGGTAAACTGATATATCGGGACGGCCTCGCGTTATGCTTTGGCGTTCCCTTCATAGTTTTGTTGACTGAGCCGATGTTCCTTTTGGAACTCTCTCAGCAACACCTCTTGCTCGTCAGTCAGAGCTAGGTTTTCCAGAAGTTCAGGTCTTCTAAGCCAGGTTCGACCCAGCGACTGTTTCAGGCGCCAGCGACGTATATCAGCGTGGTTGCCCGACAGTAAAACTGGCGGTACCTCCATGCCTTCCAACACTTCAGGGCGGGTATAATGGGGACAATCCAACAATCCGTCAGCGAAAGAATCTTCTTCTGCTGAAGCCTGACGACCCAGAACGCCCGGTATAAAGCGGGAAACTGAATCAATCAGAGTCATTGCCGGCAACTCTCCACCGCTAAGAACATAATCGCCAATTGACCATTCTTCATCAATTTCGGTTTTAATTATGCGCTCATCGATCCCTTCATAACGGCCACAAACCAGAATAATTTTCTGATGGGCCGCCAGCTCGCAAACACCGGTTTGATCCAGTTTGCGCCCCTGAGGTGAAAGATAAATCACCTTCACACCTTCGCCTGCCGCTGCTTTTGCTGCATGAATAGCTTCCCGTAAGGGTTGCACCATCATCAGCATCCCGGGACCACCGCCATAAGGGCGCTCATCCACGGTACGATGTCGATCGTATGCGAAGTCACGAGGACTCCAGCAATTTACGCTCAACAGGCCATTCTTAACTGCCCGGCCAGTTACCCCGTAATCCGTAATTGCGCGGAACATTTCAGGAAACAGGCTAATTATACCAATCCACATAGCCTACCCCTTCCAAATGTTTGACCGCTCAACCAGACGTTGTTTACATCAGTAAACACTACGGAGGTCAAAAACCAGGATCCCAATCTACTTCAACAGTGCGAGTAGCGAGATCGACTTTCTTGATAACCTGCCCATCGAGGAACGGAATCAACCGCTCCTTGAGTCCGAAGGCATCTTTCAGGTTGGCTTTAACTACCATCACATCGTTAGAACCGGTTTCCATCATATCGATGATTTTGCCCAGTTCGTAACCGGAAGTTGTCACTACCTGGCAACCGAAAAGGTCTTTCCAGTAGTAGTCACCGTCTTCCAGTGGAGGCAGTTGCTTTGAATCGACGACAATTTCGCAATTAGTCAGAAGATTCGCGGCATCCCGATCATCAACGCCTTTGACTTTGATAATCAGGTCCTGAGTGTGGCGTTTCCAGCCTTCCAGCTCGACAACTTGCCACTTACCGGCACGCTGGATAAACCAGGGCTGGTAGTCAAAGATGCTTTCAGCGTCTTCGGTGGATGAAAACACTCTGAGCCAACCACGAATGCCGTACGTTGAACCCATTTTGCCAAGAACTAACGGCTCAGCGGGTACCACTGGATTGGATTGCTTGCTCATTGCCACCACCGCGACAGATTAAGCTGCTTTCTTAGCGTCTTTGATCAGCGCAGAAACGCGATCAGAAACGGTAGCACCCAGACCAACCCAATGGGCAACACGGTCCAGATCCATACGCAGTGCTTCAGCCTGGCCAGAAGCCAATGGGTTGAAGAAACCTACGCGTTCGATGAAACGACCGTCACGAGCGTTGCGGCTGTCGGTCACTACTACTTGATAAAACGGACGCTTTTTTGCGCCGCCACGTGCTAAACGAATTGTTACCATAACATCCTCTTTAGTTAATAAAACAACCAGACCCCATCGGGGAACGGGGTCTGGTTGCAATATAAAAAGCCCGAAAATTTTACTCATTTTGGCGCAAAAAGCAATCTAAAGCGTAGAAACCTTAGCCACCATTTTGCATGAGCCACCTATATGGCTGATATATAGGCAGTGACGTCGATTAACGGCCAGGGAAACCTGGTGGCATCATACCTTTCATGCCACGCATCATTTTCGCCATGCCGCCACTCTTCATTTTCTTCATCATGCGCTGCATATCGTCGAACTGCTTAAGTAAGCGGTTGACGTCCTGCACCTGCATGCCGGAACCCATCGCGATACGACGCTTACGGGAACCTTTAATAATTTCTGGCTTAGCGCGCTCTTTCAGCGTCATCGAGTTGATGATCGCTTCCATCCGCACCAGCACTTTGTCATCCATCTGGGATTTGACGTTATCCGGCAACTGACCGACACCCGGCAGTTTGCTCATCATACTCGCCATGCCGCCCATATTACGCATTTGCTTGAGCTGCTCGAGAAAATCGGTCAGGTCAAAGCCGTCGCCTTTCTTGAGTTTGCTGGCCAGTTTTTCAGCCTGCGCGCGGTCAACTTTGCTCTCAATATCTTCGATAAGTGAGAGAACGTCGCCCATACCCAGAATACGGGAGGCAATACGATCCGGATGAAACGGCTCCAGCGCATCGGTTTTTTCACCCATACCCAGGAATTTAATCGGCTTGCCGGTGATGTGACGAATCGACAGCGCAGCACCGCCGCGGGCATCACCGTCGACTTTTGTCAGGATCACACCGGTCAGCGGCAGCGCCTCATTAAACGCTTTCGCGGTATTCGCGGCATCCTGACCGGTCATAGCATCGACCACAAACAGAGTTTCAACCGGATTAATCGCGGCATGTACCTGTTTGATTTCGTCCATCATCGCTTCGTCGACGTGTAAACGGCCGGCGGTATCGACAATCAGCACGTCGTAGAATTTCAGTTTCGCCTGCTGCAGGGCGCGGCTAACGATATCAACCGGCTTCTCCTGTGCATCAGACGGGAAGAAATCCACTTCAACTTGCTGCGCCAGGGTTTCCAGCTGTTTGATCGCCGCAGGGCGATAAACGTCGGCGGACACCACCAGTACTTTTTTCTTTTTCTTTTCTTTCAGGAATTTCGCCAGTTTACCGACGCTGGTTGTTTTACCTGCACCTTGTAAACCCGCCATAAGAACCACGGCCGGAGGCTGCGCTGCTAAATTAAGCTCGGTGTTCGCCTCGCCCATCGCAGTTTCCAGTTCTTTCTGGACAATTTTGACGAATTCCTGCCCCGGCGTCAGACTCTTATTGACCTCATGGCCAACAGCGCTTTCCTTCACCCGGCTGATGAAGTCACGTACGACCGGCAGCGCAACGTCCGCTTCCAGTAAGGCCATACGCACTTCACGTAATGTCTCTTTGATATTTTCTTCGGTCAGCCGCCCGCGGCCGCTGATATTGCGCAGTGTGCGCGACAATCGATCGCTTAAATTCTCAAACATCGTCTCTTGCTCAACGTAATGACAGGCCGCTTTTGCGACGTAATTGCGGGATTATAACACGAAGCGCGGACGATCTCTGCTTTGGCATCTCAGATAGGTTGGAGCGTGACGCGGGTAACGTTATACTGCGGTTCTCATTCACTTTTCGATGCTACCGAAACGCTATGTCAGTTTTTGCTCTCGTCGCCATGTTGACCTATCTGCTCAGCCTTGCACTGATCATTCCGAGCATCATCCGGAAGAACAGCGCATACCGGCGTTTAGCACTGATTTCCGTTGTGGTGGCACTTGTTTGCCACGCTGTCGCATTGCAGCAACGTATTTTCGACGTCAGCACCGGCCAGAACCTCAGCCTGGTCAATATCGGCTCGGTGGTCAGTTTAATCATCGGAACGGTGATGACCATCGTAGCCTCGCGCAATCGCGGCTGGTTTGTTTTGCCAATTGTTTACAGCTTTTCGCTGATCAATCTGGCGTTCGTGACGTTTCTTCCTGGCGAATTCATCACGCATCTTGAAGAAAGCAAAGGCTTACTGGTACATATCGGCCTGGCATTATTCTCTTATGCCACGCTGATGATTGCCGCCCTTTACGCGTTGCAACTGGCGTGGCTGGATTATCAGCTAAAGAATAAACGCCTGACGTTTACGGCTGATATGCCGCCGTTAATGAGTATTGAACGCAAACTTTTTCACATCACTCAGATTGGCGTTATTTTACTGACGCTGACGTTGTGCACCGGATTACTTTATCTGAACAACCTGTTCAGCCCAGAGAATATCGACAAGGCTGTCTTATCGATACTGGCATGGTTTGTTTATATCGTTCTGCTGTGGGGCCATTATCACGAAGGCTGGCGTGGCCGTCGCGTGGTATGGTTCAGCATGGCGGGCGCCATCCTGCTTACTCTTGCCTATTTTGGCAGTCGCCTGATCCAGCAAATCATGGTTCATTAATTAAAAGGAATACCCGTTGGAGCACGTCTCAACAACAACCCTGATCATCACATTGATCATCATGGTGGTGGTTTCGGCTTATTTTTCAGCCTCCGAAACCGGTATGATGACACTCAACCGTTACCGGTTACGTCACCTGGCTAAACAGGGTAACCGCGCGGCGCGTCGCGTCGAAAAGCTGTTAAAACGCCCGGACCAGCTGATCAGTCTGGTACTTATCGGTAACAACCTGGTCAACATCCTTGCTTCCGCTCTGGCAACCATTGTGGGCATCCGTCTTTACGGCGATGCCGGTGTAGCGATTGCCACGGGTGTACTGACATTTGTCGTACTGCTGTTTGCAGAAGTGCTGCCTAAAACATTTGCCGCCCTGAATCCTGAACGCATCGCGTTTCCGAGCAGCATTTTGTTGCGTCCGCTGCAAACCATTATGATGCCGCTGGTGTGGATCCTTAACAGTCTCTCGCGTTTGCTGATGCGAATGTTTGGTATCAAAACCACCACAAGCCTCA
The DNA here is from genome assembly GCF_003263525.1 of Rahnella sp. NRRL B-41462. Taxonomy (NCBI): domain Bacteria; kingdom Pseudomonadati; phylum Pseudomonadota; class Gammaproteobacteria; order Enterobacterales; family Yersiniaceae; genus Rahnella; species Rahnella sp. NRRL B-41462. The sequence goes on from NZ_JYDF01000089.1 coordinate 30,328, forward strand.
GTGACGCCGTCAGTAAAGAAGAGCTGCGTTCCATCGTGAACGAGTCACGCTCGAATATCTCGCGCCGGAATCAGGACATGCTGCTTTCCGTGCTTGATCTTGAGAAAGTCTCTGTTGATGACATCATGGTTCCGCGCAATGAAATCGTCGGTATTGATATCAATGACGACTGGAAATCGATTATTCGTCAGCTTACCCACTCACCTCATGGCCGTATTGTGCTTTACCGAGACTCACTCGACGACGCTATTGGGATGCTACGTTTGCGCGAAGCTTATCGCCTGATGACCGAGAAAAAAGAGTTCACCAAAGAAAATCTGCTGCGCGCCGCTGACGAAATTTACTACATTCCGGAAGGCACGCCGCTGAACATTCAGCTGGTAAAATTCCAGCGAAATAAAAAGAAAGTGGGCATCGTGGTTGATGAATACGGTGATATTCAGGGGCTGGTAACGGTTGAGGATATCCTCGAAGAAATCGTCGGTGATTTCACGACGTCGATGTCGCCAACGCTGGCAGAAGAAGTCACGCCGCAAAGTGATGGTTCAGTACTGATCGAAGGCAGCGCGAACGTGCGGGAACTGAATAAAGCCTTTAACTGGCATCTGCCAGCCGAAGAAGCGAGAACTATCAACGGCATGCTGCTGGAAGTGCTGGAAGAGATCCCGACAATCGGTACTAATCTGCGCATAGAGGACTATGAAGTTGAGATCCTGGATGTTCAGGACAACATGATCAAACAGGTGCAGGTCCGTCCGTTACAACCGTTGCAAAGCAGTGTGAATCAGCGCTAATCCTCTGAATTTCAGACATAAAAAAGACGCGAATTTCGCGTCTTTTTTGTCATCCGCACAAACTAAAAACTAGATGTGCAGTTCGGACAATTTCTCTTTTGGCAGAGCCAGATCATCGTTATGGTTCACAACAACATCATGATCGAGAATGTGCTGTGCAATTTCCTGGGCTTCTTTCAGGGAATGCATTTCGTAAGTCCCGCACTGGTATTCATTCAGCTCAGGGATCTGGCGCTGCTCTTTCACTTTCAGAACGTCAGCCATCGCTGCTTTCCAGGAGTCAGCAACCCGTTGCTCTTCCGGCACACCAATCAGGCTCATGTAAAAACCGGTACGGCAACCCATCGGAGAAATATCAATGATTTCAACACCGTTACCGTTCAGATGATTACGCATGAAACCCGCGAACAGGTGCTCGAGCGTGTGGATACCACGTTCCGGCATCACTTCAATATTCGGGCGGCAGAAACGCAGATCGAACACAGTGATCGTGTCCCCGTGCGGGGTTTTCATGGTTTTTGCGACGCGAACAGCAGGTGCTGCCATACGGGTATGGTCTACGGTAAAGCTATCCAACAGTGGCATATCGTCACCTCTCCTAAATAAATTAATTTTTTTTACGAACTCAGGAAACCTTTTCCCAGCATGCGGGTCTTAATTAGTGAAAGACGCGCATTTGTTATCATCATCCCTGTAAACAGAGATGTTTATTTGGCCACATTAATTGTGGCCTTTTTCTTTTCTACTCATTGCTACTGCCTGCATTCGCAGCCAGGTATTCTTCAAAGCTTAGCTTATCACTGGCTTCCAGTGTGCGCTGACGCTGCCATGAACCATCCTGTTCAGCCATCAGAGCGCTTTCATCCAACACTTCCAGCGGTTCACTCACCAGCATCTGACGATATTTTTCTGCCAGTTCCAGCCCGAGGTTACCGACGCCCTGCTGTTTCAGATCCTTGAGGATGCGGGCAGAGTAAGTCAGTTCAGGATCATCAAACGCAGCAACCAGCTTTTTACAAACATCCTGATAGAGATGATCACCGTTTTGGTTATCCATGATCTGAGCTACCCGATTCAGATCAGCAAACAACGCATTGCCAACGCTGGCTAACGGCTGACGTTCATCGTTACACCCGATACCAATCGTCTGGCCCGGTTTACGTCCTTCGAGGATCACCCGGTTCCAGTTTTTACGCGTACAAAGCAGCTCGTCGCTGTTCATTTCCGGCGCATCCGCTAAAGCACACCATACCAAAAACAGATCCAGGAAACGCGCCTGGGTTGCATCAATACCCACCGGAGAGAACGGGTTGACGTCCAGCGAGCGGACTTCAATATATTCGATCCCGCTGCGCATCAGCGCATCCGAAGGTGTTTCACCCGATTTGGTGACCCGTTTAGGACGGATTGGCGCATAAAGTTCGTTCTCAATCTGTAACACATTGGTGTTCAGCTGAAGGTATTTCCCGTCTTTTTTCACACCCATTTCCGCATATTCAGCAGACGGTGTGCGGATCGCTCTCTTCACGCCCTGAACGTAGGTGTTCAGATCATTAAAAGTGATGCCCAGATTGCTCTGTGACTTATTGGTATACCCTAAATCACTCAGACGCAGTGATGTCGCATAAGGCAGATAACACAATCCACCTTCGGTATATTCGAAAGGCAGATCCGTTTCACGTCCTTTGAGGAATGAGGAACAGATTGCAGGCGAAGCCCCAAACAGATACGGGATCACCCAACCGAAACGGTAATAGTTACGGATGAGTTTGAAATAACCTGCAGAGATCGCCTCTTTCCCGCTTTCCGTATCAGTCACGCCCAACCGCTCCTGCCAAAACGTCATCGGCAGCGAGAAATTGTAATGGATGCCGGAAATTACCTGCATCAGCGCGCCATAGCGGTTTTTCAGGCCTTCGCGATAAAGTGTCTTTAAACGCCCGATGTTCGACGAACCATATTGCGCCAGTTCGATATCCTGTCCGGATTCGATAAAGCAGGGCATGCTGAACGGCCACATACGCTCGTCACCAAGCTCACGGGCCACATGACGATGAATGTCACGGAGAAACGCCATCAGATGTTCAATATTGTCATCGACGGGCGTAATAAATTCTAATAAGGCTTCAGCAAAATCGGTGGTGATCCAGCGATGCGTCAGAGCCGCACCTAAAGATTCCGGGTGGCCCGTAGTCGCTAATGAACCGTCAGGATTAACCCGAAGCGTTTCACGCTCGATACCACGACGAATACCTTTTAATGCCTGAGGGTGGGCTTCCAGCCAGGAAAGCGCCTGAGATACATCCGGGATCAAATTGACCTCCCGCTTGGTGAAACCATTAATTTGCAAGCATACTGAATCTGCATAGATGTGACCATAATTGATAGCTGATGCCAATCTAACCGAACCATGAGAGCCCCTCCAGCGTTACAAAAGTCAAAAGGATGTAACGCACTGCTTTTCCGATAAACATGAAAAAGACGACAGGACCCCACGGCATTCGCAGCCAACCTGCTAATACGCATAACACATCACCAATCACCGGTAACCAGCTCAGCAATAACGCCGCAGGTCCGAAGCGCTTCAGCCAGCCCTGTGCAACATTGAGTCCACGTTGAGGCTTAAGCTGCGGCAAAAAGCGTCCGATGATGACGTTGGTTATGCCACCTAAGGTATTGCCAACTGATGCAGACAAAACCAGTGCCGCTGGCATTGCGCTGCCAGCTGACAATAAAGCCACTAATAAGACTTCTGAATTCCCAGGCAATAATGTGGCACTTAAAAAGCTGCTGCCGAATAAGGAAGCCAGCGCCAGGGTGCTGCTCACAGCGTACGCACGTCCACAAAATCCATATTGGCGCGTTTTGCTGCCTCAATACCGAAATCAGCATCTTCAAAGACGACACATTTTTCAGGAGGCACGCCAATCAGCTCCGCACAACGCAAAAAAGTGTCCGGTGCAGGTTTGTGATTCTTCACGTCATTGGCCCCCACAATCGCATCAAAGCAATCGCGCAGCCCTAAATGCCGTAAGAGTGCATCTGCCATCCAGTGCTCACTTCCTGTTCCTACCGCCATTGGACGCCGGCCATGATAAGCCTTCACGACATCAATCAGCGGCAGAGGACGTACGGTATCGAGCAACATTTCCTGCACGGCAGCCGTTTTCTCAGCAGCAAGAAGATGGGGGTCCATCTCAACATTATTACTGTCTATAACAAACTTGGCGATGCGCCAGGTTGGAGAGCCATTCAGAGCGACCATGGAGTCGACATCATACCGCATGCTGTATTTGGTCAAGACCTGATGCCATGCCTTACGGTGCGTAGGTTCGGTATCCAATATGGTGCCATCCATATCAAATATTAGCCCTTCGTATCGATCGTACATCGAATGCTCCATGATCACGAAAAAACAGGAAAACTACTTTATCGCAAAGTCTGTAGAAAGTCGCATTTTGTCCACGCGCACAGCACATCAGAACACGTCAGAAAGATCAGGAAAATGAAAAAGAAGAGTGAGATACAGACGTGAAATCCAGAAAACAAAAAACCCGCCGAAGCGGGTTTTCTAATGCTGAAAGACAAAAATCGCTTCAACATACACAAAATATGGTGCACCCAGGAAGATGACTCGGCGGGGCCTCGCCCTGCGGGCCGTTGCTAAAGCAACGTTATCTTCCTTCGTGCTACCTTCATGCCGGAGGACCCTATACGAAAGTCGTCGCTCAAACACGTTTAGAATATGGTGCACCCAG